>DYEN01000567.1 GCA_020725705.1 Anaerolinea sp. | reverse complement strand
TGATTGCGCAAGACTGCCGGGTGCTCGCCGGACTGCGCGGCATATTCCACCGCGCCGCGCATGGTTTGCAGCACCAGCTCCTGCGCGACGGCCCGCGAAAAGCCCATGTGCACCCCGGCGTCGATCATCGCTTCCATGAACAGGAAGACGTACGCCGGGCCGGTACCGCTCAGCGCCGTCGCCATATCGAGATAGTCTTCATCGTCGACGTAGATTTCCTTGCCCAGCGCGCTCAACAGCAGGCGGGCCTGCTCTCGCTGCGCCGGCGGGACCTCGTTGGTCGCCGTCCACACGCTGATGCCCTGACCGATGCGCGCCGGAGTGTTGGGCATCACGCGCACCACCGAGGCGTTGGCCAGCCCGTCGGCGATCTGGCGGATCGGCGCGCCGGCCACAATGCTGAGCACCAGCGAGCATGTCCGCGCCCCGCCGCGCACTTCCGGCAGCACACGCTCCAGCACCTGCGGCTTGACCGCCAGCACCAGAATATCGGCCTGAGTCGCGGCCTCGAGGTTGTTGGTGGTGTTGCGGATGCCGAAGCGCGTGCGCAGTTCTTCGCCGCGCTCCACATGCGGGTCGGACGCGATGATCTGGTCGGCTGCGATCAGCTCATGCTTCAGCAGTCCGTGGATCATCGCCTCGCCCATGTTACCGGCGCCGATGAAAGCCAGAGTGGTGTTTTCGAACATCACGAGCGCGCTCCTCACATGCAGCAGCGCCGCGCCCCGCCTGTCCGCCGGGCATCGGGCATATGTCAGGCAACCGTCGATTGCGTCCGCGGCGTGCTCATGTTAGCGTAAATCGCGCCATCGTCAAAGGGTGATTTTGAAGATGTTTTATCGAGCGCGTGCCGGATGGAAATGGGTGTGGACTTGGGGGCCGGTGATCGGGTTGATGGTGTTGATCTTCGCCGCGTCCTCGCTGCCCAAGCTGCCCCCGGATGCCCCCGGCGCAGCCTTCTACTTTTCGGGTTGGATGCCGGTCTTTCCCGCGCCCTGGGAAGCGATCATCAAGAAGAGCGGGCATTTGATCGTCTATGCCTTACTGGCTGCCTCGCTGTGGCGCGCTCTGCGGAGCCACCGCCTGCCCGTGCGCCGCGCAGCCCTCTTGACGGCTGTGATCGCTCTCGCCTACGCCGTCAGCGACGAGTGGCACCAGTCTTTTGTTGCAGGCCGGCGCGCCTCCGCGTTCGATGTCGCCATCGACGCGGCAGGGATCGGCCTGGCGCTGCTCATCGCGCTGGCCCGCGCCCGTCGCCGCGCGCACGTCGTGCGCCCCCCCCGACGCGCCTACGCTGGCGCGCCCGATCCGCTGACGCCGCCTCAGGACTTCGGTGTCAGGTAATAGGTCATATGCTGCAGGTGCGCCACAGGGTCGATGTACTGCACCTGCACGCCATCCGGCACTGAAATCGTGATCGGCGCGTAGTTGAGAATCGCTTCCACACCCGCCTCGACAAGCTGAGTAGCAACTTCCTGCGCCGCTTCCAGCGGCACCGCGATCATCGCTACCTGGATACGGTGAGCGGCGATCTGCGACGCCAGCTCGCTCATCGGCTGGACGGTCAGGCCGGCGATCTGCTCGCCGATGCGCGCCGGATCGTTGTCGAACACGCACACCACGCGAAAGCCACGTGGCACAAACCCGCGGTAGTGGACCAGCGCGCGGCCCAGGTCGCCCGCGCCCACCACCGCCATCGGCCACTCGCGATCGACATGCAGAATCTGGCGAATTTGCTCGTGCAGATAGGCGATGTTGTAGCCTGTGCCCTGCTTGCCGAACTCTCCAAAATGAGAAAGGTCCTTGCGGATCTGCGCAGAGCTGATGCCCAGCCGTTCGCCCAGCTCGTGCGACGAGGTGTATTCGCGCTGCTCAGCGATCAGCAGGTTCAACGCGCGCAGATAGATCGGAAGCCGGCCAATGACAATATCGGGGATGTTCTTCGAGTTGCCCATCCGAATCACCGCGACGGCTCCAATCCGCCCCGCGCCGCGCGCCGGGACTCAGCGGGGCCGTCCCCCTCCTTTCTCAGGCCAAAGGTCTCGTGACAGATGGCTCTATTGTCAACACTTCTCAAAATGTGAATGCGTGAACAAGCCTAGCATTCTTCTAGCAGAAAAACAAGCTGCTCCGTAAACAATAATCCGGCGCCCGACCGGCCTGCGCGTCATCCGGTTCTTGCCCATCCCGCCCCGCCGCTGGTATGATCGCGCCACCGGTTACCAGACCGCACGAGAGGGTTATGCCACGCATCACGCGCCGTGAACTGCTCGGCTTGCT
>DYEN01000006.1 GCA_020725705.1 Anaerolinea sp. | reverse complement strand
GCCGATCGGGGCAATTGTGGTAGGCATCCGGTTGGCGCTGATCGGGCTGGTGCGCATCATCTTCGGGTGACCGGCGCGGGTGACATTCCGGGGCGGCGCGGCGATCCGGCCGGCGCCGCCCTTTTTGTGAGCGCGGCGCCGCTCACTCCGCAACCAGCAGCGGGGCGATCGTCACGCTGAACGGCTCGAAGGCGCCGCCGATGTCGTAGATCACCAGCCGGATCTCGGCGGGGCCGGGCGGCATGTCGGCTGGCACGGCGAGCTGGTCGAAACGGCTGAGCAGCGGCACCCCCGCCGGCCACAGTTCCTGCCCGAAGGTCAGGCTGACCGGCGGCTGATCCCACTGGGCGTAAAAATGCCCATCCGCCGCGTAGAGCCGCAGGCTGACGCGCAGCCCCGGCACGATCTGTGTCCCGCGCTCCCACCAGGTGTGGATCAGCAGCGGGGCGCCGCGCAGGACCGGCTCCGGATTGAGCACGTAGCCGCCGAGCAGCAGCGGCCCCCCGCCCGGCACCTGCGCAATCGGGTTGAGCGCGGCCACGCGATCGGCGGCGTCGGCGGGCGCAGCGTTGAGCGTGTAGAGCGCCAGGGATACATCCCCGTAGCCCTGCCCCAACGGCTGTCGGGTTCCGATCAGCTCCAGCAACCCCTCAATCAGGTTCTGCGGATCCATGATGTGCCCCTGCCAGCTCAGCACCCAGGCGCGGCGTGCGTGGTGCTGGGCCAGAAAGGGCGTCAGCTCGTCGAGCGCCTCGGGCAGGAACAGGAAACGGTTGACGTTGGTGATCGGCTCCGGCGGCAGGCCGATCCAGGGGACGGCGGCCCGGTAATAGGACGCGGCGGTGAACAGCGTTCCGTCGCGCAGGATCAGCACGTCGCCGGGTTCGGCCTGCTGCGCGATGTGCGCAAACGCCTCGCGCAGATAGCTGTTGTAGATGGGGTGCAGATTGGCGGTGCCCGGCAGCGCGATTACCAGCAGGAACGCGGCGCGAACCGGCCAACGCAGCCAGCCGAGCCGTCGCAGTGCGTCCAGCCCCAGTCCCAGCAGCAGCGCCGCGCCCAGCCAGGCAGGCCAGGCGTGCCGCCCGGAGAGCTTGCCTTGCACGCCGTAGACCATCGCCAGCAGGCCGACCAGCGGGATCAGCAGCGCCAGCACGGCGAACAGCGCGCGCTTCCAGGCGCGCTCGGTGCGCGGATAGCCT
>DYEN01000566.1 GCA_020725705.1 Anaerolinea sp. | reverse complement strand
CCGCCAGGTGAACCGCGACCGATTCGTATTCGGCCAGCAGCGCCCGCGCATCGGGATCGGCTTCGAGCAGTCGCTCGATCTCGCTGGACAGCTCCGGCTCAAGCGCGCCCAGGGCATAGGCCGGGATCAGGTCGATGAGTTCCTCACGTTTCATGCTGGCTACGTATAGTGCTCCAACACGTTCCTCGTCAATCGTTGTCCGTGACAGCTTTCACAGACTGCCCTGCTCTGATCTACGATCAATTCTCTGCTTTTGGATTGCCTGCCGTCTCCGTCAGCCATGCTTCGCGCAGGCGCTCCATCCCGCTGCGGATGCGTGACTTCACCGTTCCCAGCGGCGTTTGCAGGTATTCTGCGATCTGGCTGTGGCTCATGCCGTAAAAGTACGCCAGTTCAATCACCTGGCGCTGATCTTCGGGCAGCT
Source organism: Anaerolinea sp. (assembly GCA_020725705.1). Taxonomy (GTDB): domain Bacteria; phylum Chloroflexota; class Anaerolineae; order Aggregatilineales; family Aggregatilineaceae; genus DYGX01. The sequence continues at coordinate 8,132 of DYEN01000566.1, read as the reverse complement.
CGTAGAGGACGGCCAGCAGCGTCGGTCGCAGATCGCTGTGCTCGCTGGCAAATGCCCGCTCCCACTGCTCCCGGTCACCGTCCGTCAGCACAGTCTGCCTCATTGGATCGCGCCGCTGCTTACGAAAAGCGTCGATCGCCAGACGGCGCGCAATTGTCAGCAGCCACGGCACAAACGCCCCTTTAGCGCTGTCGTAAGTATGCGCCTTGTCCCATAGCCGCAGAAATGTATCCTGCGTCACCTCTTCTGCCGCCATCCGGTCATCCAGCACGCGATAGGCCACCGAGTACACCAGCGACGCATAGCGCGCGTGCAACTCGAGCAGCGCCGCCTCGTCGGCTGCGTCGATGCGTTGCAGAAGCTGGAGATCTGTCGGAGTCATAGGCAAGCAGCGACCTGACTAGTCTGTGCCATGGTGTCTGCCTTCCATACTATAGCACAGCCGCGCCACCGCGTCGCGCCATCCAATCTGAGATGGACCCGCCTGCGCCATCCGAGGCAGCTTTTCCGGGCAGTCTGCCTAACAGCACCCGGGCGTTTGTTTGGCGATCTGCATAACGGTTCAGCCGGACCGGCTACGCGGCGCTCGCGTTCCGGCGGGCTTTGTGCCGATTTGCTAATTTATCATCTTCCCATTCTCTTTTACCCTAATGAGCACAATTCGTCAGAAGAGTTCTGTCTCCCGCGTTACCGTCTGAGTTCGCACCATAGCTGCCCACTTGCGCAAACCGATCGGACACGATTCGGGCTTGCGCAGCCGCAGCATAAGGAGAGGGAAGATCGTATGCGCACCGCACACATTCGGACGGACACCTCACCGGAACAGCCCTACGGCGCCGAACACGACGCCTGCGCGCTTATCCTAAGCGTGCGCAAACGCGGCGAGAGCACTTACGGTACACTCAAGCGCGCACTAGGAGCACTGGCCAATATGGGGCACCGCACCGGCTTCGTCGACGGCGAGGGCGACGGCGCGGGCGTGCAGACGGATATCCCGCGCGAGCTGTGGGCGCGCCGCCTGAGCCGCACCGGACTGCGCGCGTCTCTGGCAACCGATCCTCGCTTCTGGGTCGGGCATCTGTTTATCCCGCGCGCCCTGGATTTGCAGGGCGTCCGCGACCGCCTGCACGAGGGCTTCGCGGCGGCGGGCCTGCACATTTTATACGACCAACCCGGACGGGTCCGCCCCGAGGCGCTGGGCCGCCAGGCTGCGATCGATGCGCCGCGTTTCTGGCAGATCGCCGGATACTCGGACGCGGACGATCTGGACGCCCGCCTGTTGCGCGTGCAGGTCGAACTTGAGCGAGCGCTTCAGCTTCATTTCGCGTCGCTCAGTACCAGCACGGTCGTCTACAAGGCGCGCGGATCGGTCGAGATGCTCATGCGCTACTATCCGGATCTGCAAGATCGCAGCTATCACACCGCGATGGCCCTGTGCCACGCGCGCTATTCGACGAATACGATCTCCAGCTTCGAGCGTGTTCAGCCGTTCGCGCTGCTGGGGCACAACGGCGAGATCAACACCATCAGCCGCTTCCGCCAGGAAGCCGCCCAGCTCGGCGTAGCACTCGACCCCGGCAATTCAGACTCGCAGGACGTCGATCGCGCGCTGCACACGCTGTGCGTGCAGTACGGACTTGATCCGATCGAGGCGATGGAGTTGCTCTTCCCGCCCGTCCCGCACGAGCTGGAGCTGATGCCCCCTGCCCTGCGCGAGACCTATACCTACATGCGCCACGCCTTCGGACCGTACGCGCAGGGACCGGCGGCGGTCGTAGCGCGGACCGGCGATATCGCAATCGGTAGCGTCGATGCGCTTGGGCTGCGCCCGCTGTGGTTCATCGAAACCGAAAAGGAATATGTGCTCAGTTCCGAGCGCGGCGTCCTGCACCTGGAGACGATGGTCCGCGACGCGCGCCCCCTAGCACCCGGCGAAAAGATCGCCCTGATCGTCAACCGGGGACGTGGTGTCGAGGTGCTGGAACACGCGGCGCTCCGGCGGCACGTCGCCGCGCTGGCTCACCAGCGTCAGCAAGCCACACCCGCAGACACACCCTGGTATGCCTGGGAAGCGCCGGAGAACGGCAATGGATCCGGCGGCCGGTTCGTCCCCGGCCCGTCCGGCGGTGTTCAGGCGGTGACGCACACCCTGCGCGCGGTCGAGCACGCGCTGCTCAAGGTGGCGGAGATGCCCGCGCCGCTTCGCCTGCCGTGGCACGAACCGGCGCGCGTCCCGACGGTCAACACAACGGTGCTGGCCGCAACCGGCTGGAATCGCGAGCATCTGCAAGAGATCGAATCGCTGGCGGCAGAGGGGAAGGACCTGGTTGGCTCGCTGGGTCACGACGGGCCGCTGGCCGTCCTCAGCCGCAACCGCGTCAACCTGGCCGATTTCTACAAGGAAACCGTCGCGGTGGTGACTAACCCGTCCATCGACCGCGAGCGTGAAACTGAAGCCTTCGCGACCAAAGCCCTCGTCGGCGCGCGCCCGGCGATCAACGGAGTCCCCGATCCCGACGATCTGCTCATCGTGCTGGAGACTCCCCTGCTCCCCGGCGGCCACCCCGATCTAGGCGACGAAGCGCTGGCGCACGAGGTCGCTGCCGCGCTCGGCACGCTGACACTGGATGAGCTGGTCGGCCAGTTCGGCCATCGCGCCGCCTTTCTGACCCTCGCCGTTCGAGATGGCGAGGACGTCGCCCAGGCGCTCGATCGGCTGGCCGTGGACGCGGTCGCAGCAGTACGCGAGGGCGCGCAGTGCATCGTGCTGGACGACTCCGAGATGCTTGAGCATGGGCTGGGCTGGCTGGACCCGCACCTGGCGACGGGTGTAGTCGACCGGGCGCTGCGCGAAGCCGGGGCCGATGTCAGCCTGCGGCGGCGCGCCGGGCTGGTGGTCCGCAGCGCCAGCATCCGGACGCTGCACGACATCGCCCTGCTGTGCGGTTTCGGCGCAGACGCGCTCAACCCCTACGCGATGTTGCTGGCCGCAGTTGGAGCCAACAAAACCAACACCGCCGTCCAGGACGAGCAAGAGATTGTCGAGCGGCAGCGCAGCCTGCTGGAGACGCTGACGCACGGACTGGAAAAGGTCATCTCGACGATCGGCTGTCACGAGCTGCGGGGTTACGGGCGCGTGTGCAGCGCGATCGGCCTGGCCCCGAGCATCGCCGAACTGCTGGACACGCCGAACTACTTTGGCAACGAGCACGTCGGCCTCACCTGGGAGCGCCTCAACCGCGAAGCCGCCGAGCGCCGGGCCGAACTGCGCGGCGAGGCCAAAGCTCAGCTTGCGCGGGTCGACCGCCTGTATCCGAAGTTCTGGAAGAAGGCCGAGGCAGTAGCGCATGGGGAGATGACGCTCGACGAGTTCATTGAGTTCTACCGCAATCTCACCGTCGAGGTCCCGGTTGCGCTGCGTCATGCAGTCGGGTTCGCGGACGTGCGCAGCAACGTCGATCCCGAGACGGTCGACCTCAGCATCGGCCATCACGAGCTGCCGGTGCTGATCAGCGCGATGTCGTTTGGCTCGCAGGGCGAGCTGGCCTACCGCGCCTATGCCGAGGCTGCCCGGCGGCTCAACATCCTGTGTATGAACGGCGAGGGTGGCGAGCTGCCGGATATGATGGACGGGCGCTACAAACTTAACCGCGGCCAGCAGGTCGCTTCGGGCCGCTTCGGCGTCAACGCGCAGTTCTTGAACTCCGCCTGTGTGCTCGAGATCAAGATCGGCCAGGGCGCCAAACCCGGCGAAGGCGGGATGCTGCCCGGCCACAAAGTGACGCCCCAGGTGGCCGAAGCGCGCCGCACTACCCCGTTCGTCACGCTGATCTCGCCCTCCAACAACCATGACATTTACTCCATCGAAGACCTGGCCCAACTGGTCGAAGAGCTAAAAACCATTAACCCGCTGGCGAAGGTGTCGGTCAAGATCCCGGTCGTGCCCGGCGTGGGCATCATCGCGGTCGGCGTGGCCAAAGCTGGCGCCGACATCATCAACCTGACCGGCTACGACGGCGCGACCGGCGCCGCCCGCAAGCACGCCCTGCAATATGTCGGCCTGCCGACGGAAATCGGTGTCATCCAGGCGCATCGCGCGCTGATCGACGCCGGGCTGCGCCACCGCGTGGAACTGTGGTGCGACGGCGGTATGAAGACCGGCTCGGATGCCGTCAAGATGATCCTGCTGGGCGCCAACCGGGTCGGATTCGCGACGATGGCGATGGTGGCGATGGGCTGCACCATCTGTCGCAAGTGTAACGAAGGGACCTGTCACGTCGGCATCACGACGCACATCAAGACGGTCGAGGAAGCCGAGTCTCTGGGGCTGAAAAGCTTCGTCCCGCGCGATCCCATGCAGGCAGTGGACGGGATCGTGCGCGTCTTTCAGACCATCGGAGAGGAAATGCGGCGGCTCACGGCGCAGCTTGGCGCGACCCGCCTGCAAGACCTCGTTGGCCGCGCCGATCTGCTTGAGCAGGTCGAGTGCACAGATATGATTGACCTCTCGGCGATGTGCGTCCACTATCCGATGAAAGAGCGCCCGGAAGCCGAGCCGGGCGTGGGCCGCCGCCTGACTCGCCCGCGTAACACCCTGACCAAGATGATCACCGACCTCACCCTGTCCGTGCTGAGCGACGGCGAGCGCGAGATCACTTACCAGGACGAGGCGATGGCCTACGACCGCGCGCTTGGCTCGCACCTGGCGGGCGAGCTGGTCCGCAACCCGGACCTGGCCGCGCAGGTCGATGTCGTGCATCTAAACTTTGGGCCATCGTCGCTGGCGGGCAACGGGTTCGCCGCCTGGACCACTGACAAGCTGGATATCCTGATCGAAGGTGGCGCGCAGGATGGCGCCGCCAAAGGCGCGAACGGCGGCCGGGTGGCGATCATGAAAGGTCTGAACCACAACGGCCTGCGGCTGGATGGCAGCGTGGGCAAGAGCTTCGCCTATGGGGCGCAGCGCGGCACGCTGATCGTCCAGGGTGACGCCGACACGCGCGCCTGCGTGCGGCTCTCCGGGGCGGATGTCATTTTTGGCGGCGAAATCACCCGGCCAATCGACGACAGCGAGGGCGTGCTGGGCACCCAAGCCAACCTCAAAGGTTTCGCGTGCGAGTACATGACTTCGGGCCGCGTGGTCATCCTGGGCGATCCCGGCCCCTATGCCTTCGCCGGCATGACCGGCGGGGTGGTCTACCAGCAGCTCAGCCCGGAGCTGGGCCTGGACGAGCGCGCATTGCGTCGGCGCCTGGGGCGCGGGGCGAAGGTTGCCATCCAGCCGCTCGAAGAATCCGATATCCCGCAGCTTCAGGAACTGCTCGGCGCTTATGCCGCCGCCCTGGAACAAACGGACCAACTCGAAACAGCCGACCGGATTCACGCGCTCTCGCGGGCGTGGGTGCTGCAGCAGCGCTTCGTCAAGATCGTGCCGGTTCGACAGTGAAAGGAGCCTTGTGCATTTCAGACAAAAGGCTTGTCGGCTGCGGGCGAGTATGCTAACCTTCGGGTCTAGTATCAGCGCTAGCAGGCTGTTGCACCAGGTGATTTATGCGCCGGCTTAGCCTTCGCCGTTCGCCTCGCCGCCGTCCGGTTCTCCCCCCAGGGGGTCCGGCCTAATTGTGCTGGCGCGAAGCGAACGACGATTATCACAGCGCACACAATCGCCCTCGGACCCCGGGGGCGATTTTCGTTTTGGGTTCGGGCGTCACATCTAGAGAGCAAAGGGCAGCCACCTATGACCGTTCGCGTCGGCGTTTATGGGGCCACAGGCTACACCGGCCTTGAGCTGGTCCGCCTGCTCGACACCCATCCCGAAGCCCAGATCCGCTTTGCCACATCGGAAAGCGCGGCAGGGACCAGCCTGCGGGCCAGCAGCCCGCTCGCGCCTGATCTGACGCTTGTTTCCGCCGCAGACGCACCGCTCGACGAGGTGGACTGCGTCTTCCTCTGCTTGCCTCACACGCAGTCGGCACCGATCGCGGCCCAGGCGCTAGCACGGGATGTGCGCGTGGTCGATCTCTCCGCCGACCTGCGGATCGACGACCCGGACGCATACGCGCGCTGGTACAAGGTGGCGCACCCTGCCCCCGATCTTCTGCCGGTGCCCTACGGCCTGCCGGAACTGGGCCGGCTGCGCCTGTTGGGCGCCCTGTGCGTGGCGAACCCCGGCTGCTACGCCACCGCGATCCTGCTGGCCGTCGTGCCGCTGGCGCGCGCCGACTTGCTTGCCCCGGCTGCTCCCCTGATCATCGACGCCAAGTCCGGCGTGACAGGCGCAGGGCGCGCGCCCAAGCAGAACATCCTCTTCGGCGAGGTGCACGGCAATCTCTCGCCCTACAACATCGGACATGCGCACCGTCACCTGGGCGAGGTCGAGCAGGAGCTGGCGCGCGCCGGGTATGATGGCGGCCCGCTGATCTTTGCGCCGCACTTGCTCCCCACCGACCGGGGCATCCTGGCGGCGGTGTACGCGCAGGTAACCGATCTCGACGCGGCACAGAGCACGCTGCGCAGTGCCTATGCGGACGAGCCGCTGGTGTGCGTGCTGCCGCCAGGCGAACTGGCGACGTTGGCGCACGTGGTGCGCACCCCGCGCGCCGTGCTGTCGCTGACCCCCGTGCCGGATGCCAACGTTCTGATCGTGATGTCTGCCCTGGACAATTTGCTCAAAGGCGCTGCGTCCCAGGCAGTTCAGAACTTCAACCTGATGTTCAGCCTTCCCGAGACGGCGGGGCTGCTGCCCGCCTGAGCGAAAGGAGCGCCCACCGTGACTCGTCTGTCCTCACCCGCGCTGCCCGTCGTGGTGAAAATCGGTGGCAACGACATGGACCAGCCGGGGTTTTATGAACAGCTTGCTCAGGCGGTTGCCAGCGTCCAGCAGCACACGCCGTGCATCCTGGTACACGGCGGCGGGCGCGCTATCAACCGCTTGCAGGAGCAGCTCGGACTCCAGCCCGTCTACCACAACGGCCAGCGCGTCACAGACGACGCCACGCTCGAAGTGGCCGCAATGGTGCTTTCCGGGCTGGTCAACAAGCAGATTGTGCTGGCCCTGCTCAACGCCGGCGTGGACGCCATCGGGCTGAGCGGGGTAGACCGCGCGCTGCTCACCGTCGAGCCGTGGGCACCTGAGCTGGGGCGCGTGGGCCGGATCGTGCACGTGCGCACCGAACCGCTCTTCGAGCTGTGCGCGCAGGGGGTTGTGCCGGTCATCTCGCCGATCTCCGCCGGGCCGGGCGGCACGTACAACGTCAACGCCGACCACGCTGCCGGCGCGATTGCCGGAGCACTCCAAGCCGCCCACGCTGCTTTTGTCACCAATGTGCCCGGCGTGTGGGTCGGCGAGCAGATCGCGCCGGCGCTGTCCGTGGCAGAAGCAGAGGAATTGATCGCGCGCGGGGTTATCAGCGGCGGTATGATCCCGAAGGTCCAGGCGGCGCTGGCGGCGGTCGCACACGGCGTCCGCCAGGCCGTAATCACCGATCTACCCGGCCTTGCCGCCGGCACCGGAACCGTGTTCATTGCCTGATCAACCACAGATGGGGAGAGAACCCGTGCATCCGACTGTCGACAAAACCGCCCGCTACGTCTTGGGCACCTATATGCGCGCGCCGTTCGTCCTGGACCGCGCCGAAGGTATGCATGTCTATGACACCGAGGGCCGCGCCTACCTGGACTTCGGGGCGGGCATCAGTGTCAACAACCTCGGCCACTGCTACCCGGATGTGGTCGCCGCCGTGACCGGGCAGATCGCGCGGCTATCGCACGTCTGCAACCTGTTTCACAGCACTCCCCAGGCCGATCTGGCCGAGGCGCTGTGCGAAAGCAGCTTCGCCGATAAGGTTTACTTCGCTAATTCGGGCACCGAAGCGATCGAAGCGGCCATCAAATTCGCCCGCAAGTACGCGCGCGTCATCCACGGTCCCGGCAAAACCGGGATCGTGGCGTTTTACGGCGCCTTCCACGGGCGAACAGCGGGAGCGCTCGCTCTGACCCCCAAAGAACGCTACCAGGCGCCCTTCCGCCCCTTAATGCCCGGTGTCACCTTTGCCCCGTTCAACGATGCGGAAGCGGCGCTCAAAGTCATCGGGCCAGAGACGTGCGCCGTGTTCGTCGAGCCGATCCAGGGT
>DYEN01000565.1 GCA_020725705.1 Anaerolinea sp. | reverse complement strand
CCGGGCAAGGTCAACCCGGTCATCCCCGAAGTCGTCAATCAGGTAGCGTTCGAGGTGATGGGCAACGACGTCACGGTCACGCTGGCTGCCCAGGCAGGCCAGCTTCAGCTCAACGTAATGGAGCCGATCATCGCCTACGCGCTGTTCAACAGCCTGACACATCTGCGCAACGCCTGTCATACCTACGCGACGCGCTGTGTTAACGGCATCACGGCCAACCGCGAGCATCTGCGGCGAATGGTCGAGAACTCGATCGGGATTGTGACCGCGCTGAACCCCTACATCGGCTACGATAACGCCGCCTCAATCGCCAAAGAGGCGCTTGCCACGGGGCGCGGCGTGTACGAGCTGGTCCTCGAGCGCGGGCTGCTCAGTAAGGAAGAGCTGGACGATATCCTGCGTCCGGAGCGCATGACACAACCGCACTGGCTCCCGCCGGTGCCGGGCGGCCCGGAGACGGGAGACAGCTGAGCGCCGAGAAACAAAAAGCTCCGCACGCAGCGGGGCTTTTCGTTACACTTGCGGCGCCGGCTGACATTCAACGGCGCAAGCTCAGCCCAAGCCGGCGGGCGCTGCCGTCGATGTTAAGGATGCGCGCTCTGACCGTTTCGCCTTCGCGCACGACATTGCGCGGATGCAGGAAATGCCCCTCGGCCAGTTCCGAGACGTGGATCAGCCCTTCCAGCCCTTCTTCGATGCAGGCGAAGGCGCCGAAGTCCACCACGTTCGTGATCACGCCTTCGACCATCTGGCCGACCTGATAGCGTTCCTCAACCGTCTTCCACGGGTCGGGGCGCATCCGTTTCAGACTGAGCGCGATGCGGCCTTGCTCCGGGTCCACCTGCAGGACGTGCACGGTCACGGTATCGCCCCGCTTGACAACATCGCGCGGATGGCTGACACGCCCCCAGCTCAACTCGCTGATGTGGATCAGCCCTTCCAGTCCACCCAGATCGACAAACACGCCGAAATCACACAGGTTCGTGACCTGACCGGTGCACGTGTCGCCGGGGCGAATGCGGGTCAGGACGTTGGCCCGCGCACCCGGCTCAACCTGAGCCGCGCGCTCCGAGAGAATCAATCGGTTCTGATCGCGATCCAGCTCAATAACCCGCAGCCGGAGCACCTGACCGACACGCTGCGCCAGCGCCTCACGCCGGGCGCGGTTGTCGGCCATCACCGGGAAATCGATCAACTGACTGGCCGGGATGAAGCCACGCAGGCTGTTCCATTCGACCAGCAGCCCGCCCCGGTTAAAACCGACCACGCGCAGATCAACGGTCTGATCGGCATTATAGACGGTCTGCACTTCATCCCAGTCGGAATCGGTAGAGGACGGTGGAGAGCCATTTGACGAGCCTGGCACCCCCTCATCAAACGGCGATTCATCCCAGTCGTATTCATGGCGCCGAGGCATCCCCCCTGCGGCGATCTCCCCCTCCTGGAGCAGCGCCTCCCAATAGCCCTCATCGGGAGGCAGAGGAGGCGAGGAACTCGTGTCGTGATACTCGCTCGTCATGATCTGATTCAGCCTTCCTCAGCCACGTGCGTCTGCTCAATATTCGGTTTTCCGCGTCACCGATACCGCTAAGTTACGGTTGTTGCCAAGCAGTCATTATAGAAATGGGCAAAATCGTTGTCAAACGGCGTCAAACGGCCTCAGCGTGTCGCGGGAGCGCTGGGAACTTCGCGCTTCCGGCCGGGTGCTGGATCGGGGGATTTGTTGGGCGACGTGCCGTTCGCGGTCTCCGCCAGCAGACCGCGTTCCATCTCGGCGATCTGCCGCGCCACTTCCTCGATGGCGATGCGCTGCTTGCGGTACAGGTCGGACTCGCTCATGGCAAGGCGCAGCGCCACATCGCGCACCTTGCGCCCCTGGAGAAAGCGCATCTCCAGAATGTTATATAGCACCCACTCGGTGGTGGTGAGGCTGCGTTGCCCTTCCGGTTTGAGGTTCTCAATGGCGCGTGCCAGAACTGCCCGCAGCGCACGAACCGGGTTGTTATCGTTCGCTTCGGTCATCTCGCGCCAGACGATATTGAGCTTCAGCAGTTCGCTGTCCGTCAGCTTAGGCCCGCCCCAGTAGTCACGCAGGGCGTCTTTGACCAGCTCGGAGAACGCTTCGTGCTCCAGGAGATCACTGGAAGGGTAGGGGGCTGGCTCGGCAGACATGTAGCCGTAGCGCGAGATCCCGTGAAGCTGTTGCATCTGGTCCATCTGAGATGCCAGACCTTCGAGGATGAAGAAGACTTCCGCCTGGCGTTGCATGTCTTCCAGCACGCGCGCTGCTTGGGCCACCAGCCTGGAGAAAGTGATCTGCTCTTCTTCGTCGAGGTTGGGCTGCGGCGCGCGCGCCCACACACCGAGAATCCCTAGCAACGAGGGGCCATTCTCACCGCCTGAGGTGGCACGCAGCGGCACCAGCCAGTATGAATGCCACACGAACATCTCGCCGACCTGCTCGATATCGGGTGGGCTGCCCGCCCCGCCGTTAACCAGCAGCGACAGGTCGGTTGACTCTAGCGCGTCGGGGGATGGAGTCAGCGAACCCACCACCTGCACCAAGTGGGCGCCACCCGAATCCACTTCGGCTACAAACGCGGTCGGCACGCGCAGGTAGTCGCAGATGGCGGCCAGCACGGACTCGAGAAGCTGCGACGCATCCGCCTGAGTCAGCAGCCGCTCGCTGACCCGCTCAATAGTGCGTGCCTGATGTTGGTCCTCCGTGTAGATCAACCAGCGCCGGAGCACAGGCAGCAGCAGCGTGATCGACCACTGCAAAAACAGCAGGATGGCTACTGCTGCAAACGGCATAAACGCGTCGCCGTCGATACCGAGGAAATTCGTCGCCCGCGGCACAAACAGGATCACCATGAGAATGGCGGCTCCGGTCAGCGGCCCGCGCAGCATAAACTCCAGCAGCCGCGTCTTGACCACGCGGTCCGGCTGCTGCGTGCCAAAGAACGAGAGCGGATAGGCCATGAACACCAGCATCAGCATGATGACCAGGTTGGCCGCATTCAGAATGACGAGCAGCGCGGTCGTCTTTTCGTCGCCGAGCCTGCCAAAAAACAGCGAATACGGATATGTGCCGTATACCGGCGTGAGGAAGACCGTGAGCAGATAGGTCATCCGCCGGCGGGTATAGCGTGTCAGGCAGCGGCGTCGGGCGCGAGCAACGTTGATCACCGCTGCCGTTCCGACAACCAGCAGATAAGCTGTATAGACGATGAAACCGGCGGCGGGCCGCATGCGCGGGATCTCGCCGAGCGCCGGGTCTCTCACCACCGTGTCGGTAAACAATGCCAGCAACAGGAAAATCGTGCTGATCAGATAGCTGACCCGGATCACCAGCCGCCTGCGCCCGCGTGAAGGACGGCCTGTTGTCTCAAGCAGTGCATCCGACAGGTGAAAAAGCGCCGCCGGGATGTAGGCGATGCCGATCCATTGCAGGCGCATGTACGCTTCAAGAAAATCGTTGCCGCCCGGATCCAGCGACACAAACACGTCCGCGATATAGGCCACGACCACGCACGCCAGCACGATCGACGCCGCTCGCGTCACCCGGTCATGCATACGCCGGCTGAGGTTATAAAGCAAGATCGAGGCCGAGATGATGACGATAGTTGTCGTCAGCGCCTCGTTGATCAGTTCCAATACGCTCCGCAGAAGATCCGGATCATCCATGCTACGCTCGGTAACCCATTGAAACTACACCGGCCGTCCGAAGAACAGCGCGATATCCTGATTGGGGTAGTAGTGATCGTTAAACCCATAGAACGCGAAACCGTGCGAGCGGGCAAAGCAGGATGCAGGGTAATTCTTGGTCTGCATATCCAGCGCAATATGCCGCAAGCCATGCAGGCGCGCCCAGCGCAAAGCCTGCTCGAGCAGCGCGCTGCCAATCCGCCGCCGCCGCACGCGCTGATCCACCACCAAATCGTGGATCCAGCCGCGAGGAAAGACCGGATCGACACGCATATTCACATAGCCCAAAATGACATCCTCAACCGTAGCAACCAGGAAGCAATCGCGGGCCTTCCAGGACCGCAGCAAGGCATCGCGATCGCGCGGATACGCCACGCGGATCATGCGCGGAAGGCGGACCACGCGAAACCGGACGGCGGTTTCGTCGCCTTCCTCGCGCAGATCGACCTGCCAGACGTATTCCGTCGAATAGGTGTGGTCCAGCGCGCTGCACGCTACCAAATCCGCTTCTGACTGCGCCTGGCGGACCACAAACTGGTTGCGTTTGGGTGTCGTCATCGTACCCGCATTCTACCTGATACGACCGCCTGCCGGCAATGGAAGGTTCTGCCCGTTGGACCTGCCAACCCGCCGCCTGTCACTCGCCGGGTTAGTGCTTTGGTACTCCCTCAAGTGATTTGTGTTGCATTACGTGTTCATGTACAATGCAACGCAGTAGATCCGGTCCATGATACACCATCGCGCTGCCGTTTCCGTGGCAGCCCTAAGAGAAAGGCTAGGCCGTATGGGACGCCTTGTACCCCAGTTCAAGATCATGGCAAAACCCGTGCTAAGCTCGATGGCTCCGGCACTGATACGGCTCGGCTTCGTCTTGCTGGGGGTTCTCATCGGGATGGCGTGGACCTATTGGGGGGCGCCAATCAAGTTCTACGATGCGGAGCCGGTCCATCTGGCCGACGGCTACAAGGATCAGTGGATCAAGATGATCGCCGTCGAGCTGGCCGAATCCGGCGATACGGTCGAAGCGCGGGACAAGATCGTTGCGGCGGGTGTTTCGCCGGCGATGATCCGCGAGCTGATCGAGGCCAACCAGCAGGCCGACCCGCAATTGGCGACGCAGCTCACCGCGCTGCTGGAGATCGCCCAGGCCAATGAAGAAGCGGCAGCCGAACAGGCGGCCAAAATCGAGCGCAGCACGCTCCAGCAAGTGATCGGGCCGCTTGCATGTATCGTGGGAACTCTGGTCATCGGCCTGATCCTCGCCGTCATATTCTCGTTCTATTGGGCGATCCCAATCGGCACGGCGAAACCCGCTGCACAGCCTGCCACCGTTGCCGCGCCAGGCAGCCCGGCCCCGCGCGTCAGCGCCTCGACGGCGCATGTCGAGCGCGTGGTGGCGCAAAGGGCCGCAGTCGAGCAGAAAACCGACTTCGGTGCGGCGGGCGAAAAGCCCCCGGTCGGCCAGTTTATGTCGACTTACGTGCTCGGCGACGATCTCTACGACGACTCGTTTAGCATCGAAACCGCGTCGGGCGAGTTTTTGGGCGAGTGTGGCTCGGGCATCTCCGAGACGATCGGGGTGGGGGACCCCAAGAAGGTGACGGCGACGGAAGTCTGGCTGTTCGACAAGAACGATATCCGCACCGTTACCAAAGTTCTGATGAGCCGCCACGCCTTCCACGACGAGGCGCTGCGCACCAAGCTGGCGCCGAAGGGCGAAGCCGTGCTGGCCGAGCCTGGGCTGGTAACCACCCTGGAAACGCAGACTCTGCGCGTTCAGGTCCGGATCATCGATCTGAAATACGGCGAAGGGGCGCTGCCACCGGAAAGCTACTTCGAGCGCCTGACGGTCGAGCTGGCCGCCTGGCCGAAAGAGGGCGGCGCGCCGACAACGCCCAAGACTGATGCCGCTTTCGGAGACACCGCCGAACTTCTGAACTACTGAAGATCCCGGCGCGTGCACCCCGCCAGCAGACGTAAGAAATCAGAAAGGCCCGGCGAGTTTGTCCGGGCCTTTTCGTTCGCGGATATGACAGGCGCCGGGGGATGCTACCACGCGATGTCCTTGATCTTCACAACCCACACACCGCCCGGCGTCTGCACCTGGACCGTGTCACCCTTGCGGCGCCCAAGCAATGCCGCGCCGATCGGGCTTTCATTCGAGATCTTGCCGTTGCGCGGATCGGCTTCCGCTGCCCCGACAATGCGATAGGTCTCGGCCGGCTCGCCCTCCGGCTCGATGGTCACCTCGCAGCCGACTTCCACACGCGACGGCGCCTTGCCGTTGCCCTCGTCGATGATGGTGGCGTGGCGTAGCAGGTTCTCCAGATACTGGATCCGGCCCTCTAGAAACGCCTGCTGTTCTTTCGCGTCTGTATAGTCCGCGTTCTCCGAGAGATCGCCCTGGCCGATGGCCTCGCGCAGCCGGGCCGCCAGCTCCGGACGCTTGACCGTGATCAGATACTCCAGCTCGGCACGCAACTCCGTAGCGCCCTCTGCGGTCAGGAATTGTTCTTCAGCCATGATGCACCCTCGTATGTATCCTGAATATTCGACTGCTCGCGTTCTTCGGTGTCTCGTGTGCGCGGATGCGCTATGGAAGCGTAAACGGATCGTACAGCCGCTGCCATTCCTCAAGCGCAAACCGGTCGGTCATACCTGCGATGTAGTCGCAGACGGCCCGGTGAATCCCGCGCCCATCGGCAACACGCCGGACCGACGGGGGAAGCTGCTGCGGCTCTTCCAAGTAGGTCTCAAAAAGCTGCGCGATGAAGCGCTCGGCCTTGACGGCCATCCGGACTACGCGATGATGCCGGTACAGATTGGCATACAAGAACGATTTTAGCTCCTGGTTGAGCGCACTCAGTCGCTCGGAGTGCACCACCATGTTGTACGGCAGTCGCTGCAGCGCTTCCGGCGTGGGCAGATCGTGTTGAGCCAGGTTCGCGCCGGTGGCCTGGATGACATCATCGATCTCAATTCCGATCATCCGCCGGATCAGCCGGTGGCGGATCTGCTCGGTGAACAGCTTGCCATCCCATCCCACGCTTTCTTTGAGCATCTGCCACAGCTCGATCTCGTTCAACTGCTCCGGCGTGATCAACCCCGAGCGCAGCCCATCGTCCAGATCGTGCGCGTTGTAGGCCAGCTCGTCGGCCACGTTGGCAATCTGGGCCTCCAGGCTGCCGCGTAGTTCGGGATCAAAGCCGCTCGCCGCCGAGTCGCTCAGATCATATTCAGTTTCGTGCTTGACAATTCCCTCGCGAACCTCGTAGGTCAGGTTTAGCCCGGGCCAGTCCGGATAGCGGTTCTCAAGCTTGGTCACGATTCGCAGCGACTGCTTGTTGTGATCGAACCCCCCGTAGTCGGCCATCAGTTTGTTTAGAACCGTCTCGCCCGAATGGCCGAAGGGCGGGTGGCCCAGGTCGTGGCTGAGGCAGATCGCCTCGACTAAGTCTTCGTTGGCGCCCAGCGCGCGTGCCAGGCTGCGCCCGATCTGGGCGACTTCCAGCGTATGAGTCAGGCGCGTGCGGTAGTAGTCGCCCTCGTAGTTGATGAAGACCTGCGTCTTGTACTCCAACCGGCGGAAGGCGGTCGTGTGCAGGATGCGGTCGCGGTCGCGCTGAAAAGCCGTCCGGTATTCCGCCTCTGGCTCCGGATAGTGACGCCCCTTGGATTGACCGCTCTTCAGGGCGTACGGTGCCAGCGTCTGCGCTTCGATTTCTTCCTGACGTTGGCGTGTGACAATCATCGAACAACCTTGCTGCGCACCCTCGCGCACAAGACGATCCCCGGCAATTGAATTGGCTGCAGGCAGGCTCGTCAACGGATGGAATCAGAAGATACCGTAACTTGGGCCAAGATGCAATTGCACGCACCCGATCAGGCGG
>DYEN01000564.1 GCA_020725705.1 Anaerolinea sp. | reverse complement strand
GAAGAGCAGCGAAGAACAGCGAAGAGCAAGTCTCTTGTGTTCTCTGCTGCTTGTAGCTGTCTTTCGCTGCTTGTAGCCGTCTTTTGCTGCTTTTAGCTGTTCTGCAACTTTTCGCGGATCAGCGCCGACGCCTGTTGCAGCGCCTCCGGCAGGCGCTCGGCGTGCTTGCCGCCCGCCTGCGCCATATCCGGTCGCCCACCGCCCCCGCCGCCGATGGTCGCGGCAATGGCCTTGATGATGGCTCCGGCCTGGATGCGCGGCGTCAGGTTCTTGGTCACGGCGGCGATCAACTGCGGCTTGCCGCCATCACCGACCATCCCCAGCACGATCACCCCGCTGGCGACCCGATCGCGGAACCAGTCGGTCATCTCGCGCAGCGTGTCCGGCGTGGTGGGCGAGATCGTCGCGACCAGCACACTCGCGTCACCAATCGTCTCGACGCTGTGCAGCAGCGACTCGAATTCATAGCGCGCAAGCTGGCGTCGCAGGCGCGCGTTTTCGGACTGCTGCGCCTTGAGGTCGTCCAGAAGCGCCTGTACGCGCGCCTCGACCCCGTCCGGCGTGGTGCCAAGCCGCGCCGCGATCTGCTTGAGATGATGCAGACCACGGCGGATGTACGCCTCGGCGCCGCGCCCGGTCAGGGCTTCGATGCGGCGGATGCCCTGCGCGATGCTGCCTTCAGAGACGATCACAAACGGGCCGATCACGCCGGTCTGTTCGACATGCGTCCCGCCACACAATTCGTAGCTGAAGCGGTCAGTTTCGGACTGCATAATATTGATCGTCCGCACACGCTCGCCGTACTTTTCGCCAAAGAGCGCCATTGCGCCCTCGGCGCGCGCCGTCTCCAAATCTTTCCACACTGCCAGGACCGGCATGTTCGCCAGAATGGCCTCGTTGGTCTTTTGTTCGATGGCGTCCAACTCTTCCGGCGTGATCGGCTGGTCGTGGCTGAAGTCGAAGCGCAGGCGATCCGGCGCGACCAGTGAGCCACGCTGCTGCACGTGGGTTCCCAGAACCTGGCGCAGGATGGCGTGCAGCAGATGGGTCGCCGTGTGGTTGCGCATGATGTCCAGCCGCCGCTCGCCATCGACCTGAGCCGTGCAGTGGGCACCCACGCGCGGCTGGCCCTCGACGACCTCGCCGCGATGCACGATCAGCCCGCCGACGGGCTGGCGCACGTCCTCGACGTCCACCGTCCAATCGGCGCCTTGCAGCACGCCGGTGTCGCTCACCTGGCCGCCCGACTCGACGTAGAACGGCGTCACATCGAGCACAACCTCGACGGTGTCGCCCGCCTGCGCCTGATCGACCAGCTCGCCGTCGCGCAGAATCCCGATCACGGTCGCTTCGCAGCGCAGCGGGCCGTACTGTTCCTGGCGAACCCCGCCGTTGAGGCGGCCTGCCTGGCGCAGCGCGTTCAAGGCGGACTGATAGACTTCGCCGGTTACGATCGCGCCGAACGCGCCGCCGTCGCGCCCACGGCTGATCGCCTCGTGATGCTGCTGCGCCTGGCGGAACCCGGCCTCGTCCACGGTGTAGCCCTGTTCCTGCGCCACATCGCGCGTGATCTCCAGCGGCAGACCTTTCTCGGCGTGGAGCCGGAAGGCCAGCGCGCCGGGCAGCTCTCCGCCGGGCGGGAGCGCGGCCAGCATCTCGCCCAGCTCGGCCAGGGCGCGGTCCATCGCACGGCGGAAACGCACTTCTTCGTTGGTGATAGTGCGGCGGATGGCGTCGCGGTGCTCGGGCAGCTCGGTATAGTGCTCGCCCATCGTCTCGATCACCGCGTCCGCGATATCCGCCAGGAACGGCTCGTCAAAGCCCAGCTTGGACGCGAAACGTACCGCACGGCGGATCACCATGCGGCAGACATAGTCACGGCCTGTCGCGCCGGGGCGCACGCCGTCTGCGATCAAAAAGGTCGCGGCGCGGATGTGATCGGCGATGACGCGGTAGGGCACAATGTTCGCGTCGCGCTCGGCGTCGGTGTGCCCGGTGAGCGCCTGCACCCGCCGGATAAGTGGCATGAACAGGTCTGTCTCGTAGTTGGCGTCGGTGCCCTGGATCACACTCAAGAGGCGCTCCAGGCCCATGCCGGTATCGACACCGGGTTTGGGAAGCGGCTCGTCCCACTGACCGGTGTGATCCGGGTCCGGCTGGAGCCGGTTGTACTGCATGAAGACCAGGTTCCACAGCTCCAGAAAGCGGTCGCTTTCGGCGCGCAGATCGCCGATGATCGTGTCGATGCCTTCGTGCGGGCGCAGGTCCCAGTGAATCTCGCTGGTGGGGCCGCACGGCCCTGTCTCGGCCATTTGCCAGAAATTCGTCTTGGGTCCCATGCGCGCCACACGGCGCGGGTCGACGCCGATCTCGTTGACCCAGACGTTGTAGGCTTCATCGTCGTTCTCGAAGACGGTGAAGGCCAGCCGTTCTGGCGGCAGCTCGTAGACGCGGGTGAGCAGCATATAGGCGTAGTGGATCGCCTCGCGCTTGAAGTAGTCCCCGAAGCTGAAATTGCCGAGCATCTCGAAGAAGGTGTGATGGCGCGGCGACGGGCCGACGTTTTCCAGATCGTTGTGCTTGCCGCTGACGCGCATGCACTTCTGCGCGGTCGTGGCCCGCGAATAGTCGCGCTGGTCGAGGCCTAGGAAGACGTCTTTGAACTGCACCATCCCGGCGTTGGTGAACAGCAGCGTGGGGTCGTTGCCAGGAACCAGCGACGATGACGCGACCCGCTTGTGACCCAGTTCTACAAAGAAGTCCAGGAATGCCTCGCGCACCTGCGCGCTGGTCATCTTTTTCATAGTTTGTGATTCTCTTTCGAATCGGCTCGCAATGAAATTGCGCGGCAATTATAGTAAGCCGCCCGGTCATTGGCAACGGTGGAGCAGCCCCGCAGCAGAAGCAAACCCGGCTTGAGCCGCCGGGCGCGGGGTGAAACGATTCGGTCGAATGCGCCGGTTAGAACCGTGTGCAGAGGCGGTTGCTCACTGGTAGCGCAGGATTTCGGCGACGGTCTTGCGGGCAGCCTGCACAGCCGGATAGAACGTCGCCAGCACGGTGATCGCCATCACGCCGATCAGGCCCAGGGCCGGCGCGAGCAGTGTGTAGTCGAACTTGATCACCTCATTGAACGGTACCGAGGCGAGCAGCAAACGGCTTAGGTAATAGCTGATGGGGATGGCGAGCAGCCACGCGCCAAGGCCGACAACAACCCCCTCGGCCAAAAACTGCAGAATGATGATGCGCGATGTCGCCCCGACCGAGCGCATGACGCCGATCTCGCGCTGGCGCTCGTGCACCGCGATTGAGGTTAGCGTGAACAGCCCGATGCCGCCGACGATGGCCATAAGCAGGGTGGCAAAGCTCATCAGCACGCCCAGGCTCAGGATCGTATCCGCGACACGATCGGCGAAGTTCACCTGATCGGTGTAGACCGGGACCGGCCGGGCAAACTGGCGGGGGTCGAAGGGATCGGCTAGGTCGATGCGGAAGGTGCGCGGTGTGAAGGCCCGGTAGTCTTCTCGCACGATGTCGGCCAGCACGGTCCAGTGAAGCGCGATCAGCATTGGGTGGTCCGTATCGAGCGTCCCTTCGGGCGCCTGGCGCAAGATGAAGCTCATCTGCGCCGGGTCGATATCCACCACGCGCAGAACGGGCAGGGTGGTGCGCGGCGCTTCGATCAGCCCGCCCATCAGCGAGCCGTCCGCCGGGCGCAGGCTGAGCGTATCACCCTCAGCCACGCCGATCGTGTCGGCCAGGTCGCGGCTGATGATGATGCCGGGGCTTTCGACACTGAAATTGCGCACCAGGAAGCGCCCGACGTTGTCGTCGATGCCCACCGCCCACACTTCGAGATCGGAAG
>DYEN01000563.1 GCA_020725705.1 Anaerolinea sp. | reverse complement strand
CTTCCGATCTGACCAGTATCTCTCGACCCAGGCGGTCTGCCAGCGGATTCTCGACCACCTGCCCGGCGCCCGCTATGTGGAGATCGCGGCGGCCAGCCATTCGCCCAATGTCGAAGCGCCGGACGAGTGGGTCGCGCTGCTGCGCGAGCACCTGGCACGGGCGGGAGCCTAGCGGGTCGATGGCACGCTTCGCGCAGATCATCAGCACCGGGCGCTATCTGCCCGAAAAGGTCCGCACAAACGCCGAGATCGAAGCAATTCTCGGCGAAGAGGTCGACCAGTGGCTGATCGAGAACGTCGGCATCCGCGAGCGGCGGCTGATCGGCGACGACGAGGTGACGTCCGACCTGGCGGTGAACGCCGCGCGGCAAGCGCTGGAGCGCGCCAACCTGTCGCCGGAAGACCTAGACCTGATCGTCGTGGCGACCGACACGCCGGATTACATCTCGCCCGGCACGGCGTCGGTGGTGCAGTACAAGCTCGGCGCAACCGGGGCCGGGACGTTCGATGTCAACTGCGCCTGCGCGGCATGGGTAGTCGGCGTGGACATCGCCAGCCGCTACATCGCGACCGATCCGGCCTACGAGCACGTGCTGGTCGTCGGCGCGTACGGCATGACGCGCTACATCGACTGGCACCATAAGAAGACTGCGACGCTGTTCGGCGACGGGGCGGGGGCGGTGGTGCTGGGCGCGGGAGACCGGCCCGGCTTTCTGGGCGCCAACATCAAGGCGGACGGCTCGTTCCACGACTATATGGGCGTCTTCATCGGCGGGACGGTCGAGCCGACCGGCGGCGCGGGCACACGCCGCCAGGTGCTGGAGATCCGCAAGCGCTTCCCGCCGACGACCAACAACGACAATTGGCCGCCGCTGGTGCGCGACCTGCTGCGCAAGATCGGGCGCCCGGTGAGCGAGATCGACAAGATCTACTTCACGCAGCTCAACCTGCGCACGATCGAATACGTGATGGACGTGCTGGGCCTGCCGCGCGAGCGAACGCATACCACGATGGACAAGTGGGGCTACACCGGCTCGGCGTGCGTGCCGCTGGCGTTGGACGACGCCATCACGCAGGGGATCGGGCCGCAGCCGGGCGAATTGGTGGTTTTCTGTGCGAGCGGGGCGGGCTACACCATGGCCGCCGCCGCGTTCGAGTGGACGGCGTGAGGGGGCTAAGATGTATATCGGCGACACGCTAGGGCGGCGCGCGATCTACACCCCGGACCGGCTGGCGGTGGTTGACGCGGGCAAACCCCAGCGCCCGCACTACACCTATCGCCAGATGAACGAGCGCGCCAACCGCTTCGCGAACTGGCTGCGCGACGAGGTTGGGATCGCCAAGGGCGACCGCATCGGCATCATCGCGCATGACGGCGTCGAATTTCTGGACGCGTTCTACGCCTGCGGCAAGCTGGGTGCGATTCTGGCCTGCTACAACTGGCGCATGCACTGGCGCGAGCTGGCGCAGGTCATCGCAGACACGACACCCAGGCTGCTGATTTTCTCGGATGAATTCCGCGACAAGGTGGCGGCGTTGCTGCCCGAATCACCAAGCGTGACGCACACGCTGCATATCGAGGGCGAGGGCATCTCCGGCAGCCGGCGCTTCGAGGACGCGCTGCAATCGGGCGATCCCACGCCGGTGACGAACGAGACCGTCACCGAGAAAGATATCGTCGCGCTGATCTTCACCGGGGGCACAACCGGCCTGCCCAAAGGTGCGCAGATCAGCCACCGCATGATCGGCTGGAACACGCTCAACACCGTCATTCACGACATCTTGCCGGGCGACACGACCGTTAACGTCTTCCCGATGTTCCACACCGGCGGGCTGCTGGTCTACACCGCGCCGCTGATGATCGTCGGCGGGACGGTGATCCTGGTGCGGCGCTTCGACCCGGAGCTGGTGCTCAACCTGATTCAGGAATACCGGGCGGACTTCTTCGCCGGGGTGCCGACCATGTACCAAATGCTGACTCAGGCGCCCAACTGGGCCGAGGCGGACCTGAGCAGCCTGCGCTTCTGCACCAGCGGCGGCGCCCCGCTGCCGGTGACGCTGGTTGAGCAGTTCCAGCGCGAAAAGGGGGTGCGCTTCAAGCAGGGCTTCGGCATGACCGAGTTCGGGCCGGGCATCTTCGCGCTGGCGCCGGAAGATGCCATCCGCAAGGCGGGCAGCATCGGGCGGCCCAACTTCTTCGTCGATGCGCGCGTGGTGGACGACCACAATCGCCCGTTGCCGCCCGGCGAGGTCGGCGAGCTGGTACTCAAAGGCCCGTCGATCTGCTCCGGCTATTTCAACCTGCCCGGCGCGCTGGACGAGGTGATCGACGACGAGGGCTGGTTCCACACCGGCGACCTGGCTCGCTATGATGAGGAATGGTATTTCTACATCGTCGACCGCAAGAAGGATATGTTTATCTCCGGTGGCGAGAACGTCTATCCGGCAGAAATCGAGCAGGCGCTTTACCGCCATCCTGCCGTGCATCAGTGCGCCGTGATCGGCGTGCCCGATCCGCGCTGGGGCGAGGTCGGCAAGGCGTGCGTGGTGCTCCGGCCGGGCGCGTCCGCCACCGAAGACGAGCTGCTCGCCTTTTTGCGCGAACATCTGGCGGGCTACAAGGTGCCCAAATCGGTTGTCTTTCTGGATACGCTGCCGATCTCGGCGGCGGGCAAGATCCTCAAGCGCGAGCTGCGCGAGCGGTTCGCCGGGGGCTAAGCGGGACCGGCGAGACAGTTGGAGAGGCGAACGAGCGGAAGGAGGCGCGGCTGAGTTCGGATCACATCCACCACCGTTTCCGGGTTCGTTACAAGATCGTTATGAGAGAAATATGAGAGCAAAAGGAGCCTGACCGATGCGTAAACTGACTGTTTTGACTCTTGTTTTGGTCCTGGCGCTGGCGCTGCCGCTGTTCGGCCAGCCGGCGCAGGCGCAAGAGGGCGAGCCGCTGAAGATCGGCCTGATCACCGACCTGACCGGTGCCCTGCAGATCTACGGTGTGGAGCTGCACAACGGCTTCCTGCTGGGCCTGGAATATGCCACCAACGGCACGATGGAAGTGGCGGGCCGTCCCATCGAGGTGATCGTGCGTGACTACGCCAACGATGCAGAGCTGGCCGCCACCCAGGCGCGCGAGCTG
>DYEN01000562.1 GCA_020725705.1 Anaerolinea sp. | reverse complement strand
TCGTTGATCCCGTCGCCGACCATGCCGACGAGGTAGCCTTCTTGCTGAAGCTGCTGAACATATGCCGCCTTGTCGCCGGGCTGCACTTCCGCGAAGACGCGGTCGATGCCCACCTGGCGCGCGATGGCGTCGGCGGTCGCCCGGTTGTCGCCGGTCACCATGACGACCGTCAGGCCCAGCTCGTGCATCTGGCGCACGGCTTCCGCCGAGCCGTCCTTGATCGTGTCGGCGACGGCGATCACGGCGCTGGCTTGCCCGTCAACTGCCAGCCACATTGCGGTCTTGGCTTCGCTTTGCAGGCGCTGCGCCTCGGCTTCCAGCCCGTTCAGATGAACGGTCTGGGCCTGCATCAGCGCCAGATTGCCGACCAGCACCGTTCGCCCCTCGATCACGGCACGGACGCCCTGGCCGGTGATCGCCTCGAAGCGGTGCGGCTCGGCCAGGGGCAGCGCGCGCTCGGTCGCCGCGCGGACGATCGCCTCGCCGAGCGGGTGCTCGCTGCCGCGCTCGGCACTGGCCGCCAGGGCGAGCAGCGTCCCTTCGTCGTAGCCGTTGACGCTGCTGCTCACGATCACATCCGTCACGGTCGGCTCGCCGCGTGTCAGCGTGCCGGTCTTATCCAGCACGATCGCGGTCAGCTTGTGGGCGCGCTCCAGCGCTTCGCTGCTCTTGAACAGGATGCCGTTCTCAGCGCCCTTGCCCATGCCGACCATGATCGCGGTCGGCGTGGCCAGGCCCATCGCGCAGGGGCAGGCGATCACCAGCACGGCGATCATGCGCACCAGCGCTGGCGTGAACTCGCCTGTCACGCCGATCCAGACTCCGAGCGTCAGCAGCGCGATCGCCACCACCAGCGGCACGAACACCGCCGACACCTGGTCTGCCAGCCGCTGGATCGGCGCCTTGCTGCCCTGAGCCTGCTCGACCAGGCGGATGATCTGGGCCAGCGCCGTCTCGCGCCCGACACGCGTCGCCTCGAATTTAAGCAGCCCCTGCTTATTGATCGTCGCGCCGATGACCGTGTCGCCGGGCCCCTTGTCGACCGGCAGGCTCTCGCCGGTGATCATGCTCTCGTCCACCGCGCTGCGGCCTTCGAGCACGACGCCGTCAACCGGGATCTTTTCGCCGGGGCGGACCAGCACGACGTCGCCGACGCGCACGTCCTCGACCGGGATGTCGATCTCGGCCCCGCCGCGCACGACCCGCGCCGTCCTGGCACGCAGCCCCATCAGCTTCTTGATCGCGGCGCTGGTGCGCCCTTTGGCGATCGACTCCATCAGCTTGCCGGTCATGATCAGGGTGATGATCGAGGCGGACGTCTCGAAATAGACGTGCCCGTCTAGCAGCCCAAGCGTGATGACGACGCTGTAGAAATAGGCGGCGCTGGAACCGAGCGCGACCAGCACGTCCATGTTGGCCGAGCCGTTGCGGATCGACTTGGCCGCGCCGGTGTAGAACTCGCGTCCGACGTAGAACTGGACCGGCGTCGCCAGCGCCCAGAACAGGTAGTTAACCCACGACGCGTGCGCCCAGTGGCCGAACAGGTTGAAATCGCGGCCCATGCTGAGCACAAAGAGCGGGATGGTGAACAGGGCGCCGAGGATGACATTGCGCAGGTGCATGCGGATCTCCGCGTCGCGGGCGGCCTGCTCGGCGTCTTCGAGCGCGCCCAACCCCTCGGCCTCGATCACATCATACCCGGCCTTGCGGACCGCGCCGACCAGCATCTCGCGCGTGACGCCCGGCGTCAGGCGGACGGTCGCGCGCTCGGTGGCGAAGTTGACGTTGGCTTCGATCACGCCGTCCAGCTTGCGCAGCGCCCGCTCGACGCTCTGCGCGCAGTTGACGCAGTCCATCCCCACCACGGCCAACTCGATCGTCCGCTCAGGGACGTCATAACCTGCCTTGCGCACGCGTGCGATGATGTCGGCGGTGCTGAGCAGTGCATCGTCGTAGACCAGGCTGAGGCGCTCGCTGGCGAAGTTCACATTCGCCTCGCGCACGCCTTCCAGCTTGCGGACGTTGCGCTCGACCGTCGCAACGCAATTGGCGCAGGTCATGCCGGTTACCGGCAGGGTGAGTTGTTTTTCGCTCATGGTTGCTCCTCGCGCGCTCCGGCTCGTGGCCGCAGCCGCGCCTAGTTCAGAACCGTCAGGGTGTCTTCCGGCGCCGGGGGATAGTTGATTTCGTGCAGCAGCGCGTCGATCTGTTCCCAGGTGGCGGGGGCATCCCACTCCACCGTGACGACGCGCGTCGCCTCGTCCGCCTGAACGCGCCGCACGCCGGCCAGATCGCCCAGTTCATTTTCGATGGTGCGCGTGCAGTGACCGCATGAAATGTTGGGTACGGTGAAAGTCTTGCTGGGCATGGTATCTCGTTGCTCCTTGTACATGCCGGTGAGGGCAGGATACGATGATCAAGGCCGGTCAGGGCCGGCCGGTGTGACGGAAGACCTCGGTGATCTCGGACAGGACACGCTCGCGCTCGGCGGCTTCGTCGCCCTGAATGGCGGTCGTGACGCAGGTGCGCAGGTGCGCGTCGAGGATACTCTCGCTGACGCGGGCCAGCGCGGTCTGGGCCGCCTGGATCTGCTTGATCACGTCGATGCAGTAGCGGTCGTCTTCGAGCATCTTGATGATGCCGTTGACATGCCCGGCGACGCTCTTGAGGCGATGAATCGCGTCGGTGCGTGTTTGTTCGTCCATAGCTACCTTCCGCCAAACCCGGACCCCACCCCCTAGGGGTGGGGGTATGATAACACATCATAGCGCCGGCGCGTGGCACTGTCAAGCCGGTTGCCGCCCGATCCCAAATCGTGCCTATGATCACGGGCAGGGGCTAGTATTTGTCACTGAGCTATCGCGGCGTCTCACGGTATAGTGACTAATGTTAAGAGAGTGGATTTCAAGGAGTCAAAATGGCCGATCTTTCCACGACTTACATGGGTGTGCCGCTGAAAAACCCCTTGGTGGTTGCTGCCAGCGCCATCTCCAACTACGTCGACAAAGTCAAGCGCTGTGAAGAGTTCGGGGCCGGAGCGCTGGTGATCCGCTCGCTGTTCGAAGAGCAGATCCAGCACGACGACACGACCATGGCCGATTTTCTGGAGCGGGCGGCGAACATCTCGCCTGAAATCCACTCGTCGTTCTATCCGCCGATCGATTTCGGCGGCGGGCGCGAGCACATGATGTGGGTCGAGAAGACACGCCGCGCGGTTGCCATGCCGATCTTC
Organism: Anaerolinea sp.; assembly: GCA_020725705.1. Taxonomy (GTDB): domain Bacteria; phylum Chloroflexota; class Anaerolineae; order Aggregatilineales; family Aggregatilineaceae; genus DYGX01. The sequence goes on along the minus strand of DYEN01000562.1, from coordinate 19,881 downwards.
GCCAGCCTCAATGCCGTCACGCCCGGTTCGTGGGTGAACTACGCCCGGCAGCTCGCCGAAACCGGCATCGACGGCCTGGAGATCAACTATTACTACGTCGCGGCGGATCCGAATGTGCCCGGCTCGGAGCTTGAGAAGCGGCTGGTTGATATTGTTGCCAGTGTCAAGCAGGCGGTCGACATCCCGGTCGCCGTCAAGCTCAGCCCGTTCTACACCTCGATTGCGCACCTGGTCAAGCAGCTCGAGGCTGCCGGGGCAGACGCGGTGGTGCTGTTCAACCGCTTCTTGCAGCCGACAATCGACATCCAGGACCAGGCGATCGTGAACGAGATGGTCTACAGCACGCCGCAGGAACTCAAGCTCCCCCTGCGTTGGGTCGCGCTGCTGTACGGGCGGACTAACCTGGACCTGATCCTGAACACGGGTGTGCATACGGGTGCGGATATGGTCAAGGCGCTGCTGGCCGGCGCGAAGGCGGTGCAGGTTGCCTCGGCGCTCTTCATCAACGGCCTGCCGTATATCTCGACCATGCTGCTCGACCTGCAGAACTGGATGGGCGAGCACGGCTATTCGTCGCTGGACGAGTTCCGGGGCGCGGTCAGCCAGCAGAGCGTGCGCGATCCGTTCGGGTTCGAGCGCGCCCAGTACATGCAGCTTCTGCTGGCGCAGGAATAAGCGCACGGCGGGCGCCCGGCCCGCCGGATACGGCGCAAACACACGGTCAACCGGCAGGGCGGGCCGCGACAGGCTCGCCCTACGCGCTTACTGCTCGAACATCCCCACGATCACATCGGGTTCGACCGGTGGCAGGCGGCGCAGCGCGAGGTTTTCCTCGACATGTGCGGACCGGCTCATGCCGACCAGCGCGCTTGCCACGCCGGGCGTCGAGCGCACGAACTGGATCGCGCGCTGCGCGTCGGTTTCTGCGCCGGGGAAGTAGGGCGACAGATCCGCCATGAACGGGCTGGCGAGCAGCCCCTGCTTGAGCGTGGCGCTGATCACGACCGTCAGTCCCAGCCGCTCGGCGGCTTCGATCGGGCTGAGGAACTCGTCGCCCACCTGCTGGTTTTGCAGCGCGAAGGCTTCTGTCATCACCAGGTTGTAAGGCATCTGCACGTAGCGGAAGTGGTTGTCGTCACCCGCCACCTCGTAGGCCAGCCCCATCAATTCGGTGAGAGAGACGTAGTCCGGCGCGGTCGGCGCGCTGCGGTAGGCCGTCCAGGTCGCCGTGCCATAGGCCATGATCACCCCGGCACTGACCGCCTGCTCCAGGCACTCGAACGCGTCGAGCATCCGGCGGCGGAACGTCTCGTGGCTGTTGGTGATGCGCTGTGTCTCAGGGTTGTGCAGGTAGTAGATGTCGATCGTTTCCAGGCCGAGGTTGCGGCAGCTCAGCTCGATCATGGCGTCCAGAAAGGCCGGCGCCAGACAGTGCTGGTAGGATGCCGCGAAGTCGTTGGCGTGCGCCAGCCCCGGCTCGATGTAGTGCTCGTACACCCACTTGCGCGGGTCGGCAGGCAGCGCGCCGTCGAACGGCACGAACCCGCCCTTGGTGGCGACGATCACTTCTTCGCGCCGCACGTCGCCGCGCTTGATGGCGGCGCGCAGCGCGTGGCCCAAGGCGCGCTCGCTGCGCTGGAGCCGGTAGTTCACGGCGGTGTCCAGATGGTTGCAGCCGAGCGCCAGCGCCCGCTCGATCGCGGCCTGATAACTGTGATCGATTTCGTCATCGGCCTGGCCTAGATAGGTGCCGAGGCCGATTGACGCGATGGTCAGCCCATCGGCGGTGGTGCGAAAGTGGCCGGGGGCGGTCTCCCCGGCGAAGCGAGCCGCGTAGGCGGCGGTGGCCTCTGGCGTTGCACAGCCGCGAAGCGTCGTCATCGCGTTTTGTTCGCCTCGTAAGCCAGGTGGTCGGCGCCTTCCGACGCCAGCCACATGTCGAGCGTCATCGCCTCGGCGTCCTTGCGCGACAGGATCGGCTCGCTGACGGGCCATACGATGCCGATCGCCGGGTCGTCCCAGCGCACGCTGACTTCCGCCGCCGGGTTGTAAACGGCGCTGCACAGGTAATGCACCTCTGCTGCTTCGGACAGCACGCAGAACCCGCGCGCGAACCCCGCGGTGGCGTACACCTGGCGCCGGTTCTCAGCGGACACCTCGCAGCCGAACCACTGCCCCAGCGTGGGCGAGCCTTTGCGGATATCGACCGCCACCGTGAACACCCGCCCGCTGATGACCCGCATCAGCTTCGCCATCGGCCTGTCCCACTGGAAGTGCAGCCCGCGGAGCACGCCCCGCACCGAGTAGGACTGGTTGTGCTGAACGAACTCGTCCAGGATGCCCAGCGCGGCGAAGCTGTCCCGGCGATAGGCCTCGATGAACCAGCCGCGATGATCGGGGAACACCTGGGGCACGATCACCTTGACCTCGCCGTCAAAATGCTCGCTTTCGATCTGGAACGGCACGCTGCTCTCCTTCATCAGACGGGTAAATGCGGACGCTGTTTGCCTGCCAGACTGCGCGCGATTATAGCGTATTCTGCGACGGCGCCGCTGGAGCGCCACCCCTCACCCTGGCCCCTCTCCCTCGGCGACGGCGTCGCGGGGAGAGGGGCTGGATCAGCCGTGGCGCGCGCCCTTGTCCCCGCGGCAGAATCGGGGGTTGAGGGGCAACAAGCCCATACCACGCGCTAGTTATATTCCTTGTATTCCGGCGGGACCGGCGCGGCGCCGTCCCACACGACGCGGCGGAAGTGGTTGGGGTCGGTGTTGCCCTCAGAGTTGACGAGCAGCACCTGCGAGTTCTCGTCCAGGCCGAGCAGCTCGCGCAAGTCGGCCAGTTCGGGGCGCTCCATGATAAACATCAGCGCGCCGAGCGTCACCGCGCCGGATTCGCCGGAGACGATGAACGGATCGCCCCGCAGTGGCACGCCGTAGACGCGCATCCCCTTGGCGGCGACGTAGTCCGGGCATTTGATGAAGACGTCTGTGCAATCACGCAGAATCTTCCACGCGATGGGACTGGGTTCGCCGCAGGCCAGCCCGGCCATGATCGTGTTGAGATCGCCGGGGAAGGGGTGCGGCTTGCCGTCGCCGATCTCGATCGAGCGGTAGAGGCACGCGGCCAGCTCCGGCTCGACGACGACGGCGGTCGGGTCCTGCTCGCCGAACAACTGGTGGTAGAAGCCGATGCCGGACGCGGCCAGCGCGCCGACTCCCGCCTGCATGAAGATGTGTGTCGGCTTGACGATGCCCTGCGCGGCAAGCTGTTCCTGCGCTTCGGAAAACAGCGTCGTGTAGCCCTGCATTACCCAGCGCGGGATGTCTTCATAGCCTTCCCACGAGGTGTCCGAGATCACCGTCCAGCCGTTTTTCTGGGCGTCTTCGTTGACCTGGCGCACGGCGTCATCGTAGGTGCCGTCGACCACCACGACCTCGGCCCCGTTGTTCTGAATCGCCTTGATGCGCGCTTCGCTGGTGTGCTTGTGCACGTAGATCACCGAGCGGAAGCCCATCGCGCTGGCCGACCAGGCGACACCGCGCCCGTGGTTGCCGTCGGTCGCGCTGGCGAACGTGATATCGCCAAGCTTCTGCTTGATCTCCGGCGAGGTCAGCTCGGTGAACGGGATCTCCAGGTGATCCATGCCGAGCATCGTCTTCAAGACGCGGTAGATCGCAAACGAGCCGCCGAGCACCTTAAACGAGCTGAGCGCCAGCCGGACAGACTCGTCCTTGACCCAGATGCCGCCCAGCCCAAGCATCTGCGCCAGATTGGGCAGGCCCTTGAGCGGGCTGAGGCGGTAGCCGGGGATCTGCCGGTGGAAGCTGCGCGTCAGGCGCGAGATGCCCGGCGGGAACAGCTCGTCGACTGCCGGGCTGCGGCGCACCGTGCGCGCGTGCTCGTTAACGATCCACGTTACAGGGAAGTTGCTGGACATGATAATCGGGGTTTCCTCTCTTTACGTTGCTATGAGAACACATTTGCCCGGCCAGTCTGGCCGGGCGTTCGTCTGGGCACCGGATCAGCGACGGACGAGATGGGTCAGGAAGAACCACACGTTCGCCGGGCGTTCGGCCAGCCGGCGCATGTAGTAGGGATACCACTGCGTGCCATAGGGCACGTAGATGACGACCCGGTACCCGTCGTCGCGAAGCTGCTCTTGCAGCTTGGGCCGGATGCCGTACAGCATCTGGAACTCGAACGCGTTGAGCGGGATGTCGTTGGCCTGGATGTACTCGCGCGCCGCGGCGATCATCTTTTCGTCGTGGGTGGCGATGGCAAGGTAAGCGCCGTTGGCACGGGCCTCGGAACTGAGGTAGAGGCGGGTCAGGTGGACGAAGTTGGCGTCGACGTCGGTCTTGTCGGGGAAGGCGTGCTCCGGCGGTTCTTTGTAGGCGCCTTTGCACAGCCGCACAAAGGCGCCTTCCTCGGCCAGCGCGCGCATATCCGCCTCGCTGCGGTAGAGGTAGGCCTGAATCACGATGCCGACATTGTCATAATCGGCGTGCAGCGTGCGAAACATCCGCAGCGTTGCGTCGGTGTGGGCCGTGCTTTCCATGTCGATTGTGACGTGGCGGCCCGTGTCGCGCGCCCGGTCGAGGATCTGGCGCATATGCGTCTCGCACAGGTCCTCGCTGATGTCCAGCCCAAGCTGCGTCAGCTTGAGCGACACCGCCGCGTTGATCCCGTTGTCGCGGATGGCGTCGAGCAACACCAGATATTCCTGCATCGCCTGGCGGGCGCCGGCCTCGTCGGTCACGCTCTCGCCGAGATGGTCGAGCGAGACGCCCATCCCCTGAGCGTTCAGCCGACGCGTGACCTCCAGTGCATCGTCCAGCGTGTCGCCCGCGACAAAGCGGTAGGCCGTGCGCCGCGCCGGACCCATCCGCATCACCAGGTTTTTGGCCCAATCCGCAGCCGAGAGGTACAGGAAAAAAGAACGCATCATAGGAAGAAGTCCTTTGTGTTAACTATGGCGTGGGTGCCTTGCGGCCGGGACCCACTTACCCCCATTGTAAGCCGGAGCCAGGCTGCGCCCCACTATAGAATAGCAGGCACCGCGCCTGCCGGAGATCACTTCCAGGGCGTGGACGGCGCTCAGGATTCGGCGGGCGGGGCAGGGCCGGCGTCGCGCGAATAGCCCGGCACGACGATCGCGACCTCAAACGCCTGCCCGTCGCGCTCGAAGACTTGCAGGCCGCTTCCGTTCTCGCGCGCGCTCTGCCAGACGGCGGCTGCCAGATCGCCTTCGAGCCAGCGTGCCTCGTTGGATGCGGCCAGCTCGCGCAGGGTGAAGGGCGCGTGCGCGGGCCAGGTCCAGCCTGGCAGGGACGGGTCGGGGTCGATCGGATAGGCGCTGATCCACCCGGCGCGCGGCAGAACCCGCACGGGCGTGTCGCTCAGGTGGCGGCAGTCGTCCAGGATACGGCTGAAGCTGTTCTGCGGCCAGGTCGAATAGCGGCGCACCGTCCGCACGTCGCCGTACAGCGAAACGGTGATCGTCTCGGCCATGGGGTTTTCGAGCGCGGGCGGAACCAGCTCGTCCTGCCAGGTATAGAAGCCCCGGCTGATGATGTTCTCGATGAAGGCGCGCAGGGTGGCCTCGTCGATACGCGCTTCGAGCACGTCTTCGCCGGTGGCGGGGTTGCGGGTGGTCCACACCACGCGCCCATCGCCCCAGATGGTACAGGGCGGCAGGCTGTTGAGCGCGTCGGCGGGCGATTCCTGCTCGGCGCGGCTGTCCAGGCGCACGATGATCGCATCCGCCTGACGCGCCCAGTCGAACAAGCCCAGCGTCCCAGCCTCGCCGGATGGCGAAGACGTGTTGCGGCGGCAGGCAGCCAGCCCACCCGCGACAAGCACCAGGGTCAGGAGCAGTATCAGGCGTCGCATCGTGGCTTCCTTGTGGCCCGCTTGGGTCGTCAATTGTGCTTCAATTGACCAGTGCCTGAATTGTAGCCTGAGGGCGTGTGAGCCACAACCGGCGTTTGGTCCTGGGGCGCGCATTGAGCTTTGCCGCCAACTGCGCTATGCTCGTGCACGACGATCCGCGCTGTATCGGCTCAGTTGTTACGCACAGGCACACGCTCATGACCGTCTACGAAGGAGTCATCGGCCTCGAAGTTCACGCCGAACTCATGACCGCCTCGAAAATGTTTTGCGGCTGCCCGGTTGTGGACAGCACGTCCGCCGAGCCGAACACCGCCGTCTGCCCCGTCTGCCTGGGGATGCCCGGCGTGTTGCCGGTCCTCAACCAGCGCGCGGTGGAACTCGGCCTGCGGGTAGGGCTGGCGCTCAACTGCGAGATCCCGCTCTTTAACCAGTTTGCCCGCAAAAGCTATTTCTACCCGGACCTGCCCAAAGGCTACCAGATCAGCCAGTACGCCTACCCGCTGGCGATCAACGGCTGGCTGGAGATCGACCTGCCGGATGGCAGCGTGCGGCGCGTGCGCATCCGCCGCGCCCACCTCGAAGAAGACACCGGCAAGCTGACCCACGCCGACGGGTACAGCCTGGTGGATCTCAACCGGGCCGGTGTGCCACTGCTGGAGATCGTCACCGAGGCCGACCTGCGCAGCGCCGAAGAAGCCGAAGTGTATGCCCGCAAGCTGCGCGCCATCCTGCAATACCTGGGCGTCAACAGCGGAGATATGAGCAAGGGCGTGCTGCGCATCGAGCCGAACATCAGCGTGCGGCCGGTCGGCTCGGATGAGCTACGTACGCGCACCGAAGTGAAAAACCTCAACAGCATCCGCAGCCTGGCGCGCGCCACCGCCTACGAGATCGAGCGCCAGATCGCGATCTACGAGTCCGGGGGCGAGGTCCAGCAGGCGACGCTGGGCTGGGATGAAGCGCGTCAGGTGACGGTGGTGCAACGCGTGAAGGAAAGCGCCGACGACTACCGCTACTTCCCCGAACCGGATTTGCCGGTGCTGGAGATCAGCCGCGAATGGGTCGAGCAGGTCCGCGCCGGGCTGCCGGAACTGCCCGACGCCAAGCGCGAGCGCTTTATGCGCGAGCTGGGCCTGAACCGCTACGACGCCTCGCTGCTGGTGGCCGACCGCGCCGTGGCGGACTATTACGAGGCGGCGCTGGCGGCAGGCGGCGATCCGAAACAGGTCGCCAACTATCTGACCGGCGAGGTCTTCCGCCAGATGAACCTGGAAGGGCGCGACCGCGACGATATCGGCGCGCTCCGGCTGACGCCACGGGCGCTGGCGGCGCTGGTGCGCCTGGTGCAGGACGGCGTGATCCATCACGGCGTGGCGAAGAAGCTGCTCGTCCGGCTCTACGAGGAAGGCGGCGACCCGGCGGCGCTGGTCGAGGCCGAAGGGCTGGCGCAGGTCAGCGACGAGGGGGCGATCGGGGCAGTGGTCGAGCAGGTGCTGGCCGATCATCCCGATGAGGTGGCGCGCTACCTGGCCGGCGAAGAAAAGCTGCTCCAGTTTTTGATGGGCGTCGCGATGCGGGCGCTGCGCGGGCAGGGCGATCCGGCGGTGGTGCGGCGTCTGCTGGCCGAGCGGCTGGCAGCGCGCCGACCCTAGAGCGTGGCATGGGCTTCTCGCCCCTCAACCCTCGCTCTGCCGTGCGGGCACGGGGAGCGCGCCACGGTTGATCCATCCCCTCGCCCCGCGACGCAGTCGCCCAGGGAGAGGGGCCAGGGGTGCGGGGAGAACATGCCGCGAAGTTCATAACGGCCTCTGGCAGGGAGCAACGCGATTTTGGCACAGAAGTTTGAACAAATGTTCGAGTTCTGCTATAATTTGTTATATTAGGACATCATCGAATCAGCATGTCACCGGTGCGACAGATCACCGGACGCAAGGAGCGGACGCATGGCCGGCTATCAGTACACAATCATCATCGGCAACGTCGGGCGGGACCCGGAGTTGCGCTATACCCAGAGCGGGGTGGCGGTGTGCGATTTCAGCGTGGCGGTCACGCGGCGCTGGACCGACCGTAACAGCAACGAACCGCGCGAGAAAACGACCTGGTTCCGCGTCTCGGCGTGGCGCTCGCTGGCCGAAACCTGCAACCAGTTCGTCCGCAAGGGGATGCAGATCATGGTCACCGGCGAGGTGGACGCCTCGGCGTACGTCGGGCAGGACGGCGAACCGCGTGCCACGCTGGAACTGACGGCCCAGAACGTCCAGTTCCTGGGCACCCGCGCCGACCGCGTCGAGGAAAACGGCGAGTATTACGGCAGCCAGCAGGTCGACGATCTGCCGTTCTAAGCGAAAAGCGGTTACATAAGCTAAGAGCAGCCGGCAGCGAGAACGGGACTAACCGCTCTTGCTGCTCTGTGGCTGCTTTTTGCTGCTTTTCGCTGCTTCTAGCTACTCTCAGCGTGCTTTGCGGTACAATCTCTCCAGCCCGCCCACCAGCGGCGGCGTACCCGGACGATGAGCAAAGGGAATCTTATGGCTGAACCTGTCAAGCCACAGCCGCGCCGGTTGAACATCGAGATCCCGGCCGATCTGGCGGCGACATATGCCAATTTCGCGATCATCACCCACTCGCCGTGGGAAGTCTTTCTCGATTTCGCCCAGATCCTGCCCAACCTGCCCAAAGCGCGCGTGCGTGCGCGCATCGTGCTGACGCCCGCCAACGCCAAGATGCTGCTGCGCGCGCTTCAGGAGAACATCGCCCGCTACGAAGCCCAGCACGGCGAGATCACGATCCCGGCCCAGCCGCCCTCGCTGGCCGACCAGTTGTTTAATTCGATCCGCTCCGATGGCGAGGGTCCCGACACGCCGCCCGAAGGGACGCCCGGCAATGAATGACCGCGCTGAATTCGACGCGCTGATCGAGGACATCCGCCAGTTGTTCGAGGCCAAGAGCGCCGCCCGCGACGCCGCCATCGCGCAATCCCGCGCGGTGATCAGCCACTCTGCCAACGCGATCCGCGCGGTGCATCGTCACGAGTGGGAGACGGCGCGCGAGCGTCTGGAAACCGCGCGGCTGGCCGCCGAGGAGATGCGCCGTGCCGTCGAAGCCTATCCGGACCTGTATCACAGCGGCTACACGCAGGACGCGTTGAAAGAGGTGGCCGAGGCGTATGTGACCTACGCGCTGGTGCGCGGCGAAGCCCTGCCCACGCCGGAGTCGCTGGCGGTCGAACCGGCGACCTACCTCAACGGGCTGGCCGAGGCGGCCAGCGAGCTGCGTCGCCAGATTCTGGATATCATCCGCAAGGGGCACTCGGACGAGGCGCAGCGCCTGTTGGAAGAAATGGACCAGATCTACGACGCGCTGATCTCGTTTGATTTTCACGACGCGATCACCGGCGGGCTGCGGCGGCGGCTTGATCAGCTTCGCGGCGTGCTGGAGCGCACGCGCGGCGACGTGACCAACAGCCTGCGCCAGGAACGGCTGCAGGAAGCCCTGGCCGCGTTGGAGACGCGCATCGGGCTGGACGCAGGTCCGCCGCTGGAACTGCCCTCTGAGGAGCCGGACGACGAGGGGCGGTAAGCCGCGCGTCAGGTAAGCGTGGGGCTGGCGCTGGCTGCGCGCCAAGGAGCGCGCCCTGGCGCCGCCGATACTGAGGGGTGGAGACACGGAGCCGCATCTGCCGGGGCGGCGTGCTCCCGGCTGCGCGACCGGAACAGGAGTTTTGGATGCCAAGCATACAACGCTTTCTGATCCAGGCCGGGGACAAGGCGGGCCGCGCGATCGACCTGGTGTCGTTCCCGTTCACCATCGGGCGGGCGCGCGAGTGCGATCTGGTCATCGACAGCGGCGAGGTGTCGCGGCTGCATGCCCGGCTGACCAGCGATCATCTGAATATTTTTCTGGAAGACCTGGGCAGCACCAATGGGACGTTCGTCAACGGCCAGCGGCTGGCCCCAGGCGAGGCGCACCGCCTGCGCGCGGGCGACGTGATCCATTTCGGCCAGAACTTCAGCGTGATCTTTGACGATCCCGTCACCACCACCCAGATCGACCCGATTCAGATCCCCCCGCCGGGCCTGGAAGTGGATCTCGACACGGCGACGGTGACGGTGCGGGGGCAGGTGCTTGACCCACCGCTCAGCCCGCACCAGTTCACGCTGCTGGCGCTGCTGGTGGAGAACGCCGGGCGGATCGTGACGCGCGACCAGATTGTGGCGGCGATCTGGGGATCGGGCGAGAACGTGTCCGACCAGACGCTCGACGCGCTGGTCAGCCGTCTGCGCAAGCGCCTGCAAGACGCCGATCCCGGCCACGATTACCTGATCACGCGGCGCGGCTTCGGGCTGATGTTCCAGAACCGCAAGCAGACGCTGACCTTCTGAGCCGGGCGGGCCAATCGCTTGACGCACACACCGAACCCGACTATTCTCTTGGCGTCCGGATCGCCGCGCCGCCGCGAGCTGCTGGGCCTGACCGGGCTGCGCTTCGCGATCGCGCCGGCGGATATTGACGAGGCGGTCCGGCCGGGCGAGTCCGCGGTGGCCTATACGATCCGGCTCAGCCGGGAAAAAGCGGCTGCCGCGCTGCCTGCCGGTCGCGCGACCGGGGCGCTGGTGCTGGCCGCCGATACGACCGTGGTCGACGGCGAGACGATCCTGGGCAAGCCCGCCGATGCGGACGAGGCCCGCGCGATGCTGGTGCGGCTGCGGGGCCGCGCCCATCAGGTCTACACCGCGTTGACGCTGATCGACCCGGTCACGGGCCGCAGCGTCACCGAGGTGGCGTGCACCGACGTGCCCATGCGCCGCTACACGGACGCCGAGATCGAAGCCTATATCGCCAGCGGCGATCCGTTCGACAAGGCAGGTGGGTACGCCATCCAGAACACGGCCTTCCACCCCGCCGAGGTGCGCAGCGGTTGCGTGGCAAACGTGGTCGGGCTGCCGCTGTGCCATCTGGTGCGTGCGCTGCGGGCGCTGGGATTCGAGCCGCCGGCGGATGTGCCGCGCGCCTGCCAGGACTTTCACCGCTACGACTGTGACGTGACAGACGCGATCCTGGCCGGGAGGCTCTAGCCGGTCGGGTGGAAACGGCAGATGAATACAACCGGAAGGGGGGCGAGCGCGGGCCGGCAGGCTCCGAGGCTTGGCCCCCGATCGGTTCCGGATCGCTGAGGTGAGCATGAGACGCTATCTATCGCGGATTGCCGGGCTGCTGCTGGCGGCAAGTGTGCTGCTGGCCGGCTGTGACTTGAGCGCGCCGGGTGGTGGGGACGGCCTGGACCTGAGCGCCGGACCCGATCTGTCGCGCGAGGCGGCGGAGCGGGCGGCGCGCGCTTTCCTGTCAAACTGGGAGAAACGCGATTACGCCGCGATGTACGCGCAGGTCGGCCCCAAGGCTCGCTCGCTGTTCACCCAAGAGCAGTTTGTCAGCGAGTACGAGAACGCCGCCGTCGCCCTGACGCTTGAGAGCCTGGCCGCGACGATTACCGCTGTGAACCAGCAGGGCACAACCGTCATCGTGAACTACGATGTGTCGTTCCAGACAAACTTCTTCGGCGAGATTCAGGACACCGGCCGCACCATGCGCCTGATCACGACGCCGGACGGCTGGCGCGTGGCCTGGACGCGGATGGATATCTTCGACCGGCTGACGGCGGGCGCGCGCCTGGAACGCCGCTCGGCGGCCCCGACGCGCGGCAATATCTACGACCGCAACGGGAACGTGTTGGTGCAGGAAGGCGGGCGCTCGGTGCTGATGCGCGTCGCGCAGGAGAAGATGGCAGACGTCGACGCCTGCCAGACGCTGCTGGCGCGCCTGCTGCGGCGCGAGAAGGCCGAGATGATCCGCCTGTTCTCGCGCTACAACCCGGACACAATCTTCGTGGTGGGCGAGCTGGACGAAGACATTTATCAGGCGCAGCAAGGCGCGCTGCTGGAGCTGTGCGACATCGGCAACGAGCCGATTGACACGGCGGTGCGGACCGGCCGCCGCTACTACAACGAGCTGGCGCCGCATCTGGTCGGCTACGTCGGCCAGATCCGCCCCGATCAGCTTGACGACTACACCGCCCGCGGCTATCCACCCGACGCACTGGTTGGGCAGGAAGGCATCGAGCGGGCGTTCGAGGATGTGCTGGCCGGACGGCCGGGTGGCCAGCTTCTGATCGTCTCGCCCACGGGCGAGCTGCTGCGCCGCATCGCCGAAGCACCATCCGAGCCGGGCCAGGACGTCTACCTGACCATCGACCGACGCCTGCAAGCCGGCGTGCAGGAAATCCTGCGCGAAGCGTATAACCTGGCGCAGCCGACCTGGGCGCCGGATTCGCCGGGCGCGGCGGCGATCGTTATGGACGTGAAGACCGGCGAGATCCTGGCGATGGCCAGCTATCCGTCTTACTCGCCGGGGCTGTTCAGCCCCAATGCTGCCTCGGACGACCCCGCCGCGGCGATCGCGGCGCTGCGCAACGACCTGCGCCGCCCGATGCTCAACCGCGCGCTCCAGGGCCAGTACTCGCCGGCCTCGGTGTTCAAGATCATCACGATGGCGGCGGCGCTGGACGAAGGCATCAAGGATACCAGCTTCACCCTGACCTGCGACGGGACGTGGTCCAACCCGGCGGATGTGCTGGCCTTCCGCACCGACTGGAAGCCAGAAGGGCACGGAACGGTGGACTTTGTGCAGGCGCTGACCTATTCGTGCGACCCGTATTTCTGGGAAGTGGGCGCGGCGATTCACCAGGTCGATCCGGCGTTGATCACGACACACGCGCAGGAAATGGGCCTGGGCGTACCCACCGGCCAGACGATCTTACCCGAGGAAACCGGCTCGATCCCCAACCCGCACGCCTACCGCCGCGCGGACGGCAGCGGGTGGCAGTTCGGCGACACGATCAACATCGCCATCGGCCAGGGCGATCTGGTGGTCACGCCGATGCAGATGCTACGCATGACCGCCGCCGTCGCCACCAACGGGACGCTGTGGGTGCCGCGCTTCGTGCTCAAAGTGCAGCCGCCTGGGGGCCAGCCGACACTTGTGACCGAGCCGGAAGTGCAAGCGCAGCTCAATTATGGCGATGACGTCTTCGAGGCGATCCGCGAGGCGATGTGCGACGTCACGCTCGACGAGGAAGGCACGGCGCGCTACATCTTCGAAGAGTGGTACGAGTGGCAGGGCACCGACCTGATCATTTGCGGCAAGACCGGCACCGCCCAGACGGGCGGCGAGGACACCCCGCCCAACGCCTGGTTTGTCGCCTACACACCGCACGATGATCCTGAGATCGCGATCGCGGTGATCGTCGAGAACTCGTGCGAGGGGTCCGAGGTGGCCGCGCCGATCACGCGTGCGATCATCGAGGACTATTACCGCATGCCGCGCTCGTCGTGGCCAGAACTGTGGACTGAGGGCTGCATCCCGCTCGGCGAGTAGCAGCCGGGGCAGGCGTTCGCCCGGCGCCGGGGTGGCGCCTATAATACGAAGCTGGGCGCGCGTCTGCGCGGCCGTACCCCTGCCGCGCCTGGCCCGGTGTCTCAACCGCCGGGGACCAGGGGGTGATCGCACATGGATTTGGCTGCCGGCCTGGATCGCTGATGGTGTTTGCCAAACGTCCCGTCTGGATGGCTGTTTTTCTCGCGCTCGCGCTGCTTGTTCTGGCGGGCTGCGGCGGAGATTCGGCGCTGTCCGAAGCGGTGCGCCAGGCGGGCGAGCCGGTCGAAGCCGGGCGCAACACCATCGAAGAGGCGGTTCAGGTTGCCGAAACGTTTCTTCAGGCGTGGCAGCGGGCCGACTACCCGACTATGTACGGGCTGATCAGCCCCAACAGCCGCGATGCCTACCCCGAAGACGCCTTCAGCGCAGCCTATACACGCGCCGTCGCGACGATGACGCTCCAGACGGTCGAGACGCGGACCACCAACACACTGCGCCAGGATACCATCGCCACCGTGCTGTACGACGCCACCTTCACAACCGAATTCTTCGGGACGTTTGAGGATCGCGAGCGGACGCTGCGCCTGGTGGAGACGCCTGAGGGCTGGCGCGTCGCCTGGTCCGCCGCGGACATCTTCGCCGAGATGGCCGACGGCGGGCGCCTGGACTGGGTCCGCTTGCAGCCGGGCCGCGCCAATATCTACGACCGCAACGGGAATGTGCTGGCCGACCAGAACGGCCGGGCGGTGGAGCTGCGCATCGTCAAGCGCGACGTAACCGACCCGGCAGGGTGCGTCGTCCAATTGGCACGCATCCTGAGCAAAGACACCGCCGCGATTCAGGCCGAGTTCGACAAGTTCGCCGCGGAGACCGTCTTCCCGGTGGGCGAGATCAGCCCGGAGACGTATCTGGCCGAAGAAGCGATTCTGCTTGAGGCGTGCGATATCGGCGACGACGACTACGACACCCGCACCCGTGCCACCCGCCGCTATCTGGATGTGCTGGCGCCGCATGTGGTGGGCTTCGTCGGGCCGCTCCGCCCCGATCAACAAGAAGAATACGCCCGGCGCGGCTATCCGCCGGACGCGATCGTCGGCCAGGACGGGATCGAACACGGCCTGGAAGAATATTTGGCCGGGACGATGGGCGGCACGCTGCGGATCATCGGGCCGGGGGGCGAAGTGCGCCGCGTGCTGGCCGAGGTTCCGCCGCAGCCCGGCCAGAGCGTGTACCTGACCATCGACGCCGGGCTACAGCGCGCGGTCCAGCAGGCGTTGCAAGACGCCTACGCCGCCGCCGGACCCACCTGGGCGCGCACGTCGGACGGCGCGGCGGCGGTGGTGATGGACGTCAAAACCGGCGAAATCCTCGCCATGGCAAGCTACCCCTGGTTCGACCCGAGCATCTTCAACCCGGACGCGCCGATCCCCAACCGCGAGACGCAGATCGAGCGGCTGCAAAACGACCCCCGCACGCCGCTGCTCAACCGCGCCACCTCGGCGACGCTGCCGCCCGGTTCGGTGTTTAAGATCGTGTCGCTGGCGACGGCGCTCGATTCCGGCATCTACAACGCTAACACCGGTTGGACCTGCTCTGGCCGCTGGTCCAGCCCGGACGACTGGCTGCCGGTCCGCTACGACTGGCTGCCGACCGGTCATGGCTGGGTGACGGCACCCTGGGCGCTAACCTATTCCTGCAACCCGTATTTCTGGCAGTTGGGCAAGACCGTGCAGGGGGTCGACTACACGCTGATCGAGCAGTACGCGCACCGGATGGGCCTGGGCGTGCCGACCGGTCAAACCGCGCTGCCTGAGCGGGCCGGGCAGATTTCCAATGACGCGATCGTGCTGCGGTTGCAGGGGCGTCACTGGACCCCCGCCGATATGTACAACTTGGTCATCGGGCAGGGCGAGACGCTGGTCACGCCGTTGCAGATCACGCGCATGGTGGCGGCGATCGCCAACGGCGGCCAGGTGTGGAAGCCGCAGTTCGTGCAGAAAGTCCAGTTGATCGGGCAGGAACCGGTGCTGGAAGCCACTCCCGAAGCGGTTGAGACGCTGGACTTCGAGCCGTGGGTATTCGAGCTGATCCAGCGAGCGATGTGCAATGTCACGCTGGACCCCAACGGCACGGCGCGCTACATCTACCGCGAGTGGTACGAGTTCCAGGAAACGGACGTGGTCGTCTGCGGCAAGACCGGCACGGCACAGAGCGGCGGCGCGGGAGTCCGGCCCAGCGCGTGGTTTGCCGCCTTCGCCCCGCAAGACGACCCGGAGATCGCGGTCGTGGTGGTGGTTGAGCGGTCCTGCGAAGGGTCCGAGGTGGCCGCACCCATCGTGCGCCGCATCGTGGAAGACTATTACGGCCTGCCGCACTACGAGTGGCCGTCATTCTGGCAGACGGGCTGCTTCGCCCTGGGCGAGTGACAGGCGCGGGGAGAGCCTCCTCTCACCCCGACCCCTCTCCCTCGGCGGCTGCGCCGTGGGGGCTGCCCCTCACCCCCGACCCCTCTCCCGAAGCGAAGCGCACAGGGTGAGGGAGCAGCGCTGCCGGCCGCTACTCTTTCACCCGCGCCCGCATGCGCTCGTCTTCCGCCTGGAAGTGTGCGATGATCTGGTCGATCGTCTCGTCGAGCGTGGTGGTCGCCTTCCAGCCCACGGCGGCCTCGATCTTTCGCGTGTCCGGCACACGGCGGCGCATATCCTCGAAGCCGGCCTCGTAGGCTTCTTCGTAGGGCACGAACCGGATTTCGGAGTTGCTGCCGGTCCGATCGAGGACCCGCCGCGCCAACTCCTCGATCGTCACTTCCTCGCTGGAGCCGATGTTGAACACCTCGCCGGCGACCCTGTCGCTGGTACCCAGCCGGGCGATGGCGTCGACTACGTCGTGCACGTTGGCGAAGCAGCGCGTCTGCTGGCCGTCGCCGTAAATCTGAATCGGCTCGCCGGCCATGGCCCAGCGCACGAAGCGCGGCACCACCATCCCGTAATTGCCGACCTGGCGCGGCCCGACCGTGTTAAACAGGCGGAAGATGGTCACCGGCAACCCGACCGCCTTGTGATAGGCCAGCCCCAGAAACTCGTCCAGCTCTTTTGAGGCCGCGTAGCTCCAGCGACTCTTGGTGGTGGGGCCGAGGATGCGGTCGTCGTCCTCGCTGAAGGGGACTTTGACACCCTTGCCGTACACTTCCGAAGTCGAAGCGATCAGCACTTTCTTGCGATAGCGGCGCGCGGTTTGCAGAACGACTTCGGTCCCGCCAACGTTGATCTCCAGCGTGTCGATGGGGCTGTGCACGATGGCGAACACGCCTACCGCCGCCGCGAGGTGATAGACCGTGTCGCACATGCTGACCAGGCGATCCATCACCGCGGTGTGGCGGATATCTTCGATGGCGTAGTGAAAGCGGGGCAGGCCGTCCAGGTGCGCGATGTTTTCGAAGCGGCCGGTGCTAAGGTTGTCGATGACCGTCACTTCGTCGCCGCGTTCGAGCAGATACTCTGCCAGGTGGCTGCCGATAAATCCGGCGCCGCCCGTGATGAGTGCGTGAGCCATAAACCTATCCTTTGTTCGGTGCAGACGGATTCAGTCCGGCGCGCTTATTTCTTCTCCTCTTCGGCGCCGCGCGTGCGGGGCAGCAGCCATGTCAGAAACGCGTCCGACGAGCGCGTCTGCATATAGACGCGGCCCGGTCCGGTCAGGTCGACCACCAGCCCTTCGCCGCTGAACACTGTCGAGCGCAGCCCGCCGACGGGTCGGACGCTGAAGCCGATTCCCTCGGAGAACGAGACCAGATGACCGGTATCGACGGTGTAGCGCTGGCCCGCGGCCAAGTCAATCGGGTGGATCGCGCCGTAGCTGGAGAGGATCAGCAGGCCGGTGCCGCGTGCGCGCAGCATGACAAACCCCTCGGACGCGAAGAAGGTTTTCGCGCCGCTCCACTTGGTGTCGATCTCAATGCTCATTGATGAGGCCACGTACGAGCCGCTCTGCACCAGCAACGAGTCGTCTTGAAGCTGCAGGATGATCATGTCGCCGGGCAGTGTCGGCGCGAAGTTGATCTGCCCGCCCCACTCGGGCGCCTGGAAGACGTTCATGAAGAAAGCCTCGCCGCCCAGCACCGCCCGCGAGAGGCTGCGCAGCACGCCGCCTTCGGGGCGCGTCTTGAGCGTCATGCCCTCGGTCATGCTGACGAGCGCCCCCACTTCGGCACGGATTTCTTCGTAAGGGGCCAGGTTGACCACGGCCATCGAATACGAGGGACGGTACAGAATATCGGCTTGCATCCGCGTGTCTCCTTCCTGCCTGCTGGCCGGATTGCCATTAAGTGTACCGTAGGAACTCGGCGCCCGCATCGTTCGCCGGCCCACTGCTACCCCTCCGCAGGCCGGGCATGGTATGCTAGAGACCACCACGGCCCGTATTGGTCTCATATGGTGCTATTCGCCGCGGGCCGGGCTTGCTAGGATTGCGGTGAGAAAGGCGTGAGGATCGAATGACGACGCTCAACACGCTCGATATTCCGCTGGCTCGCGACTCGGTCGAGCCGATCTACAAGCAGCTGGCGCGCTATTTCCGCCTGCAGATCGAGAGCGGGCGCCTGCTGCCCGGCGACCGCCTGCCCCCGACGCGGGACCTGGCGCGCGCTCTGGGCATTGGTCGTATCAGTGTGGTAAACGCCTACGCCGAGCTTCAGGAAGAAGGGCATATCGCCGCACATCCGGGGCGTGGGACGTACGTCATCGGGGCGCGACCGGCGTCCTCAGGCCGACCCGCCGCCTGGTCCCTGCCCGGCGCAGCGGCCTTCAGTATGCGCGAGATGACGCGGCTGGCGCGCCGCCCCGGCGTGATTGCCTTCAGCGGCGGGACGCCGTCCGAGGAATTCCTGCCGGTCGAGGCCCTGCGCCAGGCGATCAACATCGTGCTCGACCGCGACGGCGCGTCGGCGGTGGATTACGAGGAAACCGAGGGGTACCCGCCACTGCGCGCCCATATTGCCGAGTATGTGCGCTCGCTCGGCATCCAGTGCCACTCCGATGACGTGCTGATCACAGGCGGGGCGCAGCAGGCGCTCGACCTGGTGGTGCAGAGCGTGCTGGGCGAAGGCGACGTCCTGCTGACCAGTAACCCGACCTATCTGGGGATGCTCGACATCGCGCATGTCCGCCGGGTGATCCCGGTAGGCGTGCCGATGGACCACGACGGGATCCGCCTGGACCTGCTTGAAGCCGCCATCCAGGAACGGCGCCCCGGCCTGATCTACGTTGCGCCCACCCATCACAACCCGACGGGGACGGTCATGCCGATCCACCGGCGCCGCCAGCTTCTGGCGCTCGCCAAACGCTATGAGATCCCGATCCTGGAAGACGCCGTATATCACGAGCTGGGCTATCGTGGCGCGCCACCGCCGCCGCTCAAGGCCCTGGACGAAGACCGGCTGGTGCTGCACGCCAGCGGTTTTTCCAAGATCCTGCTGCCCGGCACACGGACCGGCTACCTGATCGCCAGCGGCCCGCTGCGCGACCGTCTGGTGCGCGTCAAGCAGGCGGCGGACGTGTGCACGCCGGGCCTCAACCAGCGCGCGATGCACGTCTTCCTGGCAAGCGGGGCGCTGGCTGGTCACCTCAACCGCGTCCGGACGGCGCTGCGGCAGCGATGCGAGGCGGCCTGCGAGGCAGCCGAACGCTACCTGCCCCCCGGCACACAGTGGACGCCACCCACCGGCGGACTGTATCTGTGGGTCAGGCTCCCCGACGAGGGTCCAACCGCAGCCGAGCTGTATATCACCGCGATCCAGCACGGGGTGTCGTATGCTATCGGCACGCTGTTTCACACGGACGGCAGCGGTGACCGGTATCTGCGCCTGAACTTCTCGGCGCATCCGCCGGAGCGGATCGAGGAAGGCATCAAACGGTTGGGGGCGGCGTGGCAAGACTGGCGCGCCACGTATGACTCGTCGGTTGCCAAACGCGCGCCGATCTTGTAAGGTTGGCCGGTCCCGGCGCGAAAGAAAGGACTTATGGCGCGGCGTTCCGCGCACTCGCATCGCAGGGTATTGACGTGCAGCGCACCCCGGCACGGGCGCGCCGCGGTTCAAATTTAAGGAGAGAAACATATGGCAGACAACACGAATCCCAATGGCTCGAATGGCCCGGAAAAAGGCACTGTGACGCTCAAGCGCGGGCTGGCGCAGATGCTCAAGGGCGGTGTGATCATGGACGTGGTCACGCCCGAGCACGCCCGAATCGCGGAGGACGCCGGCGCGGTGGCGGTCATGGCGCTGGAGCGCGTCCCGGCAGACATCCGCGCGCAGGGCGGCGTCGCGCGGATGAGCGACCCGGCGCTGATCGAGGCGATCATGAACGCCGTGTCGATCCCGGTCATGGCGAAGTGCCGCATCGGGCATTTTGTCGAGGCCCAGATCCTTGAAGCGATCGGGGTCGATTACATCGACGAGAGCGAGGTCCTGACCCCCGCCGACGAGCAGTATCACATCAACAAGCACGCCTTCAAGGTTCCGTTCGTGTGCGGCTGCCGCAACCTGGGCGAGGCGCTGCGGCG
>DYEN01000561.1 GCA_020725705.1 Anaerolinea sp. | reverse complement strand
GGCGGGTGATGAGCCGGTCTGGAAGATCGGCGCTGACTCTGCGCTCTCTATGCGTTTAGCCTGTAGAGTGACAGCCACAACGTGGCCGGGACGGGGTCGGTTGACAGCGGGCCGGTGATCGATCTCTCGCTACTGAGGGCGATCGAGGTCGATCCGGTGTCACGCCACTGCCCGCGCGGAAAGCGGGTCATCTGGGGCGAACTGGATCGCGCGACTCAGGCATACAGCCTGGCGACGCCGGGCGGCGTTGTCTCGGATACGGGCATCGCCGGGCTGACGCTCGGCGGCGGCTTCGGGTGGCTGCGGCGCAAGTACGGCCTGTCCTGCGACCACCTGATCGGTGCCGAGTTGGTCACGGTGCTCGTCTGCAACTTCAGCGGCCAATCGGCCGGCTTCCGACAGCCACCCCGCCCGCTCTGAGCAGCCTGGGTGCGGTGTTGGAGCTTGACTCAGAAGCTGACACGCCGGACGAGTTTGAAGAGCTGCCGTAGGGGGATGACGTTGAGATTGACGACCAAGAGGCAGCGCGGGCCATCGCGCAGGCCGAGGCCCAGGCCCCCGGCGAAGCTACCGCGCTCACCGGCGCGGTGACATCACTCTACGTGCCGAATTGCGTGGCGCCCGCACAAGCCCGGGTCGGCCCGCCGATTCGGGCTTGTGATTTTCGCATAGGGTGGCGTGCTTGACAATCGCTCTGGCACGGTGGTAATGTTCGACCAGACAGGGTAGGGGCGGAATCATGCGGCCAGGGCACCAGGAAGACCGATCCGGCATCGCGACCATCCGCGATGTCGCGATCGCGGCGGATGTCTCGATCGCGACCGTATCGCGGGTGATCAATGGCACGCGCTATGTCAGCCCGGACCTGCGCGCGCGCGTGCTGAACGCCATGCAGACGCTGGGTTACCAGCCGAACGCGATCGCGCAGGGGTTGCGCCGCCAGGCGACTCATTCGGTCGGGTTGCTGGTGCCGCGTATCAACGAGCCGTTCTTCAGCCAGTTCGCCTTCGCGCTGGAAAAGACCTTCTTCTCCAGCGGCTACCGCACGCTGGTGTGCAGCACCGAAGAAAGCCCGGAAAAAGAACAGGCGTACGTGTCGATCTTACTCGGCCAGCAGGTCGATGCGGTGGTGTATTTCCCGTCCATTGCCGGCAGCGACGATAATGTCGCGCGCCTGATCGAGCGCTCGGTGCCGGTGGTGGTCGTCGAGCGACAGCTGGCAGGCTTTGAGGTCAGCCAGGTGCTGGTTACCAACTTCCAGGGCGGTTACGATGGCGTCCGGCATCTGGTCGATCTCGGCCACCGGCGGATCGGCGTGATCTGCGGCAGCCTGGACAATATCCCGCACGAACGGTTGGGTGGTGCGCAGCAGGCGGCGCTGGAGTCCGGCGTGAACGCCGACATCCGTGTGATCGACGCGCTGCCCGACTTCAAGACCGGCTACGACGCGGCGCTGGCTATGCTCCGCGACAGGCCGCGCCCGACCGGGGTCTTCGCGCTGACCGACTCGATGGCGGTCGGCGTGCTGCACGCAGCGGCGGAGCTGGGGCTACGCGTCCCGCAGGATCTGTCGATTGTGGGGTTCGATAACATCCCGCTGGTGTCGTTCCTGATCCCACCCCTGACCACGATCGCGCAGCCGATCTACACCATGGGCGAGACGGCGGCGCGCATCCTGTTGCAGCAGCTCGAAGGCGATGACTCTGGGCCGCAGACGGTGTTGCTGGAGACTGAGCTGATCGAGCGTGCCTCGACCGCCACTCCCCGCTAATTGCCGAAACCCGGATAGCTTGTGTACCAGTCGAGCGCCAGATCGGGTGGCGCGACCTTGCGACGCCAGTCAACGGCGCCCTGTGCCACGATCGACGCCAGCCGCGCCATGCGCTCGCGCCCGGTCGAGCGTAGGAACTGCTCGCGCGCATCGCCGAAGAGGGTAGTCGCTTCCGCCCAGACCGCGCGCCCCACGATGACCCCGCTGGCGCCGGCGGCGCAAGCCAGCCCGACCTGGCGCTCGAAGGTCGCGTAGTCCACCCCCGCGCTCAGCAGCGCCCAGGGAACCCGGCAGGCGGCGTTCAGCTCGTCGAGCGCATCGCGCCAGATCGCCTCATCCGGTTCCTGTTTGACATCGACCGGGAACTCCGTCTTCAGCACGTCGATCCCCATGCGGCTGAACACATCCGCGTTGCTGACAACGGCCCAGCGTCGCTCGGCCGGGCTGAGCGGACGCGCCGGATCGGGCGAGAAGACGAGCGGCTCCAGAAAGAACGGGATATCCCAGCGCGCGCAGTCCGCGACGATCCGGGCGACGGCGTCGCGCTTGGCGGCGGCGTCGGAAGCATCCGGGTGATAGAAGAGCAGCAGCTTGACGCCCGCGCCCCCGGCCCGCTTGATTTTCTCGACCGACCAACCCGGGATGAACTCGACGCCCCGCTCATGCGGTTGCACGTCATAGTTGGTTACCTCGATGGGCGAGAGAAACCCCTGCTGCCCACTGAGGATCGAATGGGCGATGGCAGGGCCGAACCCGTAGCCCGGGTCGGCCAGCACCGCGCTGCACGCCGGGCCGAGGTGGGCCATCACCTGGAGCTTGAACGCGCTGAAGTCCGCGTCCGACAGGGGGGCTGGGGCGTGCCGGTTGAGGCTGGCAAGCAGATTCCCGCGGTGATCGATGGCGAGGATGACGAAGTGCCCGGCGGGGGTGCTGGTCTGGGCAAGGTGGCGATATTTGCCTGGGCTGGTCATAATCGTGCCTCCTTAAGGTGGGCATGCACCGGGCGTGTGGGGTGCGGCCCGCTTGACAAGCGGTCAAAACTGGTATAGTCTCAGGAAAACGTTTACATACGGTTTGTGCCATCCAGTTTAATGCGTCTCGTTACCGCACGCAATCAGTCATTGAGGATCGGCTATGAACGAGCGCCAGATTCGTAATTACATTAACGGCCAATGGCATTACTCCGCTTCTGCTTCCCGCCTCGACGTCATTAACCCGGCCACTGCCCAGGCGCTCGCTCAGGTGGCGCTGTCGCCTGCGGATGAGGTCGCTGCTGCCGCCGAGGCCGGACACGCGGCTTTTCTGGAGTGGCGCCGGGTACCCGTTGGCGAGCGCATCCAACCTCTGTTTCGACTCAAGGCTCTGCTTGAGGACCACCTGGACGAGCTGGCCCGCATCGTCACCAACGAGTGCGGCAAAACCTATGCCGAGAGCGCCGGAGAGATCCGGCGCGGGATCGAAAACATCGAAGTCGCGTGCGGAACCCCGATTTTGATGCAGGGCTACAACAATGAGGATATCGCACGCGGCATCGACGAGCACATGATTCGCCAGCCGCTCGGCGTGGTCGCGGCGATCACGCCGTTCAACTTCCCGGCCATGATCCCGCTGTGGTTCCTGCCCTACGCTGTGGCGACCGGGAACGCGTTCATCCTCAAGCCGAGCGAGCGCGTGCCAATGGCGAGCGAGCGGCTGTTCGAGTTGATCGACCAGGCCGGCTTCCCGCCGGGGGTGCTGCAACTGGTCAACGGCAGCAAGGACACGGTGGACGCGCTGCTCGATCACCCGCTGGTTCGGGCCTACAGCTTTGTAGGATCGACGCCGGTCGCGCGCTATATCTACCGCCGCGCGGCGGAGAACGGTAAGCGCGCGCAGTGCCAGGGCGGGGCGAAGAACCCGGTTGTGATCATGCCGGACGCCGATATGGATATGACCACGCGCATCATGGCAGATTCGGCTTTTGGGTGCGCGGGGCAGCGCTGCCTGGCGGCCTCGGTCGCCATCACGGTCGGCGAGGCGCGTCACAGCTTCACCGAGCGCATCGCAGACGCTGCGGTGAGCCGCAAGGTTGGCTACGGCCTGGATGACGGCGTGGAAATGGGGCCGGTGATCAGCGCCGCGAGCAAAGAGCGGATCGAGCGTCTGATCGAGCAGGGCGCGCGCGAAGGCGCCGGATTGCTGGTCGATGGCCGCGGCAAGCGGGTTCAGGGCTATGAAGACGGCTATTTCATTTTCCCGACGATCCTGACCGACGTCCCGCCGCAGAGCGAGGTCGCGCGGACCGAGATCTTCGGCCCGGTGCTGAGCCTGATGCATGCCGAGACCATCGACGAGGCGATCCGTCTGGTCAACGACCGTGCCTATGGCAATATGGCGTGCATCTTTACCTCGGACGGGGCGGCGGCGCGGCAGTTTCGCAACGAAGCGCACGCCGGCAACATCGGGATCAACATCGGCGTGGCGGCGCCAATCGCCTATTTCCCGTTCAGCGGCTGGGGCGAGAGCTTCTTCGGCGATTTGCACGCCCAGGCGCGGCACGGCATCGAGTTCTACACCCAGACGAAAGTCGTCATCGAGCGCTGGCCCAGGCAGTGGAGCCGCCAATTCTAGGGGGATGAGCCGCCATGACGCAGCCGCACGGGGCCAAGCAGTTCGATCTGTTGAACATCGGCCGCAGCTCCATCGATCTGTATTCAAACGACGTCGGCGCGCCGTTTGTCGAGATCACCGGCTTCGCGGCCTATGTCGGCGGCTCGCCGACCAACATCTGCGTCGGCGCGCGCCGTCTGGGGCTGAGAACGGCCCTGCTCACCGGCCTGGGGGAAGACCCGGTCGGTGATTTTATTCTCCACTTCCTGGAGCAGGAGCGTGTCGAGACGCGCTATATCGTGCGCAAACCGGGCCACCGTACCAGCGCCGTTCTGCTCGGCATCGAGCCGCCGGATAAGTTCCCTCTGGTGTACTACCGCGACAACTGCGCGGACATCGAGATCACGATCGATGATGTGCTGGCGGCGCCGGTGCAGGACGCGCAGGTGGTGCAGTTTGCGGGGACTAACTTCTCGAAAGATCCGAGCCGCAGTGCGACGATCTTCGCGGCGGAACTGGCGCGCCAGGCCGGGGCGAAAGTTGTGCTCGACATCGACTTCCGCCCCGATCAGTGGCACGACCCGCGTGCCTTCGGTGTAGCGATCCGCTCGGTGCTGCGCCATGTGGACGTGGTGCTGGGCACGCAGGACGAGATCAACGCCGCCATGCTGACCGATCCGTCCCAAATGAGCCTGACGCACTCGCAGGTGTCGGACACGAAAGTACGCGGGGATATCGAAGCCGCGATTGCCGGGCTGCTGGCGCTCGGACCCGAGGCGCTGGTCGAGAAGCGCGGTGAGCAGGGGGCGCGTGTGCACTTGCGCGGCGGCGAGGTGATCGAC
Organism: Anaerolinea sp.; assembly: GCA_020725705.1. Lineage (GTDB taxonomy): Bacteria > Chloroflexota > Anaerolineae > Aggregatilineales > Aggregatilineaceae > DYGX01. The sequence goes on along the minus strand of DYEN01000561.1, from coordinate 9,857 downwards.
GTGCCGGGCTTTCCGGTGGAAGTCTACAACATCCTGGGCGCCGGTGACGCGTTCGGCGCCGGGTTCCTGTATGGCTACATCAAAGGCTGGGACTGGTACCGGGCGGCGCGGCTGGGCAACGCCTGCGGCGCGATTGTGGTTACCAAGCACGGCTGCGCCAACTTCATGCCCACCTTTGACGAGGCGATGGCGTTTGCGGATGGCTACGGCGGGTTGGACTAGGAAAAAACACGATGCGTTACACGGCTGAAACCATGCTTATCCGCTCACGCGACACCGGGGAAACGGGTGTCTTTGCCGAGGTGCAGGCCGAGCGGGCAGGCTGGGAGTTCCTCAACATGCAAGCGCGTCGCCTTAACCGGGGCGACCGCTGGGCGCACGCGACCGGCGAGCACGAATACGTGCACGTAATTCTGGGTGGGCGCTGCACGATCCGTACCAGCCAGGGAGACTTCGACAACATCGGTCGGCGTCCGGACGTGTTCCGCGGGATGCCCTACGCGCTGTATCTCTCGCGCCGCACCGACTTCGAGATCGAGGCGCTTACCGACGGTTTTGAGGTGGCGACCTGCTGGGTGCCGACCGATGAAGATCACCCGGTGCGGCTGGTCACGCCGTGGGACAGCGCGGTCGAACTGCGTGGCGGCGGCAACGCCTCGCGCCAGATCAACAGCATCATCCCGCCGGGTTTTGACTGTCACCGGATCGTGGCGGTTGAAGTCTATACGCCCGGCGGCAACTGGTCGAGCTACCCGCCGCACAAACACGATGTCCACCGCGTGGACCAGCGGGGCAGTTTGCTGGAAGCCGACCTCGAGGAAATCTACTTCTACAAGTTCGACCGGCCGGGCGGCTACGCTTACCAACGGGTCTACAACGACGATCGCAGCATCGACGGCCTGATGCTCGCGCAGCAGCACGACGTGGTGCTGGTGCCCGAAGGTTATCACCCGGTGGTCAGTGCGCACGGCTACACGACCTACTATCTGAACTTCCTGGCCGGTTCTGCCCAATCGTTGGCAAACAGCGACGATCCGGACTATGCGTGGGTCAAGGGGACGTGGACGTTTATCGATCCGCGGTTGCCAGTGGTTGATCTCGGCATGGAGCCGCGGCGCTAGGGAAAGCGAGGCGAGCGATGGCGACCAAACGGCTGACAATGGCACAGGCGCTGATTCTGTTCCTGCAAAATCAGTATGTCGAGCGCGACGGGCGCGAGAATCCGTTCTTCGCCGGTTGCTGGGGGATCTTCGGGCATGGCAACGTGGCGGGCATCGGCCAGGCGCTCCAGCAGTACGCAGACAAGTTCCGCTACTACCAGACGCGCAATGAGCAGGCGATGGTCCACACGGCGGTGGCCTATGCCAAGATGAAGAACCGCCTGCAAACCTTCGCCTGCACCACCTCGATTGGACCCGGCGCAACCAACATGATCACCGCTGCGGCGGGCGCGACCATCAACCGCATCCCGGTTCTGCTGCTACCGGGCGACATCTTCGCCGAGCGGCGGCAGGCGCCCGTGCTCCAGCAGCTTGAGTCCGAACATTCGCAGGACATCTCGGTCAACGACTGTTTCAAGCCGATCTCGCGCTACTGGGACCGGATCAACCGTCCGGAGCAGTTGATCACCGCGTTGCCCGAAGCTATGCGCGTGCTGATCTCGCCCGCCGAAACCGGCGCGGTGACGTTGGCGCTGCCGCAGGACGTGCAAACGATGGCCTACGATTACCCGGCGGAGCTGTTCGAAAAGCGCGTGTGGCATATCCCGCGCAACCGTCCGGATGTCGCTGCGTTGCGCCGGGCGGCGGAGTGGATCCGCCAGAGCCGCCAGCCGCTGATCGTGGCCGGGGGTGGGGTGCTCTACAGCGAGGCGACCGAGGTTCTGCGCCGCTTCGTCGAGCAGACCGGCATCCCAGTCGGCGAGACGCAGGCGGGCAAGGGCGCGCTGCCCTATGATCACCCGGGCGCGCTGGGCGCGATCGGCACGACCGGGACGCTGGGCGCGAATATCCTGGCACGCGAAGCCGATCTGGTGATCGGGATCGGGACGCGCTACAGCGACTTCACGACCGCCTCGAAAACCGCCTTTCAGCATCCGGACGTGCGCTTCATCAACATCAACGTGGCGGAGTTCGACGCCTACAAGCACAGTGCAATCCCGCTGGTGGGCGACGCACGTGTGACGCTAGAAGAGCTGCTGCCCCTGTTGGAAGGCTGGCAGGTGAGCGCCGGGTACCGGGCGCGCGCGGCGCAGTACAACCGCGAGTGGGACGCCGAGGTGCAGCGCATTTACTCGCTGGAGCATGGCCCGTTGCTCAGCCAGGGTGAGGTGATCGGCCTGGTGAACACTTTCTCGCGGCCAGAGGATGTCGTGCTGTGCGCGGCGGGCAGCTTGCCCGGCGACCTGCACAAGCTGTGGCGCACGCGCGATCCGAAGGGCTATCACCTTGAATACGGCTATTCGTGCATGGGCTACGAGATCCCCGGCGGGATCGGCGTGAAGATGGCCGCGCCGGAACGCGAGGTCTACGTCATGGTGGGCGATGGGTCGTACCTGATGATGCCCAGCGAGATCGTGACCGCCGTCCAGGAGCGGCTGAAGATTACGATCATCCTGCTGGATAATCACGGTTTCGCCAGCATTGGCGGGCTGTCGGCCAGCGTCGGCAGCAGTGGTTTCGGCACGCATTATCGCTACCGCACCGAGGACGGCCGGCTTGAGGGCGATGTGCTGCCGATTGACTTCGCGGCCAACGCGGCCAGCCTGGGGGCCAAGGTGTTGCGCGCCAACTCGCGCGATGCGCTGGCCGATGCGCTGGTGGAGGCGCGCGAGCATCAAGGCGGGCCGGTGTGCATCGTGGTCGAGACCGACCGCGAGCAGCGTGTAGGTGGGTACGAAAGCTGGTGGGATGTGGCCGTGGCCGAGGTGTCGGAGAACCCCGACGTGCAGCGGGCACGCGCCGAATACGAAGCGGCCAAGGCCAAAGAGCGTCATTACCTGTAGTTCGTTTTTGGGGCGGGTCTACCGCGGAGAGAATTCACCTATGACGTACACGTTTCGCGTCGCAAACGCGCCCTGCTCGTGGGGTGTGCTGGAGTTCGACCTGGAAGGCGAGGCCGCCGGTTACGAGCAGGTGCTGGACGAAATCGCCGAAACCGGCTATGCCGGCACGGAGCTTGGGGACTGGGGTTTCATGCCGACCGATCCCGCCACGCTGCGCGCCGAGCTTGACCGGCGCGGCCTGGCTCTGCTGGCGGCGTTTGTGCCCGTAGCGCTGTCGCAGGCGGACCAGCACGCCGCCGGTGAAGAGGTCGCCGTCCGGACGGCGCGCCTGCTGGCCGACACCGCCGGGCCGGAGTGCTTTATCGTGCTGGCGGACGATAACGGCAAGGTACCGCTGCGCACGCAGAACGCCGGGCGCATCACTCCGGAGATGGGTCTGAGCGATGCCCAATGGCAGGTGTTCGCCGAGGGCGCCAACCGCATCGCGCGGGCCGTCAAAGAGCAGACCGGCTTGCGGACAGTCTTCCACCATCACTGCGCGGGATATGTCGAGACTCCGGCGGAGATCGACCGGCTGATGGCGCTGACCGATCCGTCGCTGATCGGGTTGGTGTGCGACACCGGTCACGCCATGTTCGGCGGCGGCGATCCGCTGGAACTGCTACGCCGCTATCCGGATCGCATCTGGCATGTGCACTTCAAAGACTTCGATCCGGCGGTGGCCGAGCGTGCTAAAGCGGAGAACTGGGATTACTTCGACGCCGTGCGGCACGGCGTGTTTTGCGAACTGGGCAAGGGCGCAGTTGATTTTCCGGCGGTAGCTGCGGAGATGGCGAAGATCGGCTACAACGGCTGGATCGTGGTCGAGCAGGATGTGCTGCCGTCGATGGGCCAGCCGAAGGAAAGCGCCCGCCGCAACCGCGAATATTTGCGCAGCATTGGCATCTAGTGGGACTTTCACCCCGCGAGGGCTCGCAGAGGGCAGGTGGTTGATATGACCGTCAATCTTGGCGTGATCGGCGCCGGGCGGATCGGCAAGGTTCATGCGGAGAATCTCGTCAATCGCATTCCTGAGGCGCGCGTAACGGCGATCGCCGATGTGCGTCTGGATGTGGCGCAGTCGCTTGCCAGCACGCTGAATATTCCGCTGGTGACGGCGGATTACCGTGACGTGCTCGCCAGCCCGGACGTCGACGCGGTGCTGGTCTGTTCGTCGACCGACACGCACAGCGAGATCATCGAGGCGGCAGCGCGCGCCGGCAAGCATATCTTTGCCGAGAAGCCGATCGACCTGGACCTGGCAACCATCGACCGCGTGCTGGCTGCCGTGGAGCAGGCAGGTGTCAAGTTCTTCGTCGGGTTCAACCGGCGCTTCGACCCGACCTACGCCCGCGTTCACGAGGCGATCCACAGCGGCATGCTGGGCGAGGTGCATCTGTTGCACATTATCAGTCGAGATCCCTCACCCCCGCCGATTGAGTATGTCAGGGTCTCCGGTGGCATCTTTGTGGACATGATGATCCACGACTTCGACATGGCGCGCTTTCTGGTGGGCAGCGAGGTCGAGGAAGTCTACACCCGCGCCGCGGTGCGCATCGACCCGCGCATCGGCGAGGCAGGCGATGTCGATACTGCCGTGGTCATGCTGACCTTCGCCAACGGCGTGATCGGGACGATTGACAACAGCCGGCAGGCAGTCTATGGCTACGACCAGCGGGTGGAAGTGTTGGGCAGCAAAGGCGCGGCCTCGACCGGCAACGTCTATCCCAACCAGGTGACGTTCAGCACAGCATCGAGCATCTGCCGCGACCTGCCGCTAAATTTCTTTATGGAACGCTATACCGAGAGCTACGAGCGCGAAATGCGCGCTTTCGTCAAGTCGATCGTCGAGGGCACACCGCCGCCGGTCGGGCCGGCCGATGGGCGCATCCCGGTTGTCATGGCGCTGGCAGCGAAGAAATCGTTGCTCGAAGGGCGCCCGGTCAAGCTTAGTGAGATTTAGCGGTGTGTGTCGCAAGCGTGGGGAGACCGTACCCTGTGGTGCGGTTTCCCCATCGGCTGCTCCGGTCAGCCGGTGCGCACCCGGCATACGAGACGTTCAGGCGCGAGATCGAGCTTCGCTGCGCACAGCCCGCTTCTGAACGGTTCCGTTTTTCGCTGTTGAACCGGCGCGCCGCGCCGGAGATACAGAAAATAGGCAGAAGTATTTAGTGAAAAAGGAGCTGTCACATGCGAGTACGTCGTATTCTCCCCCTGTTGCTGATCGCCGCGTTAGTTCTGTCCCTCGTGCCGCTGTCAACGGCATTCGCGCAGGAAACGGTCACGATCCGGATCCGCTGCAAGTCCACACCGCCGACCGAAGACTGGCGCTGCAACAACTTCGCCGAAGTTGAGGAAGAAGTCGAGGCTGCTCTGGGCATCGACCTGAACCTGGTTCTGATCCAGGACAACGCCGCCTGGGGCGACTATAAGCAGGAGTTCCAGCTTTCGGCAGAAGCCGGCCAGGCGGTGGATATCATCCTGTCCGGCCACGAGGACATCGGCGCCTGGTCGGCAGCCGGGTTCATCATCCCGTTGGACGACCTGATCCCGAACTATCCGGAATTTGAGGATATCGTCCCCAGCCTGTGGGAGTCGATGAAAGGCCCTGACGGCAAGATTTACGGCATTCCGCAGGACGCCGAGGCACGCCCGATGTATTTCAGCAAGTTGCTTCTGCGCGACCTGGGTTGGAGTGATGAGGAGATCGAGGCGCTGCCTGAGCGTATTGCCAGCGGTGAGTTCACCATGGCCGATCTGTTCGATGTGGCCGAGCAGGCCGTCGATGAAGGCGTGGTCGAAGAGGGCTATGGCTTCTGGCACCGCCCGGTGAACGGTGGCGACTTCCTGTACTTCTACTACGGGATGGGCGGCGAAGTCCTTGGCGAGAACGGCGAGCTTGTCTTCGATCAGGACGCCGCGCTGAAGGTTTTCCAGATGCTCGAAGAAGCGCGCAACCGCGGCATCATGAACGGCTCGCACCTGGGGATCGAGTGGCCGGACTGGCACACCACGGTTGCACCGGGCGAGCGGGTTCTGTTCGCTGCCGGTGGCACCTGGTTCTGGGGCGACTGGGCGGTGAACTATGTCGCGGATCGCGGTGGCGAGGAGTATCTGTGGGAGAACATCGGCTTCGCGCTGATCCCGGCGATGGAGACCGGCCGGCCGATCACTCTCACCCACCCGCTGGCGTACATGGTCAGCTCCAGCAGCCAGCATCCGGACGTGGCGATGGCGCTGATCGCGGCGGTTACCACGCCTGAAGCCAACAACCGCCACGCGATCGGAAGCGCTCACCTGGGCATCCTCAACACGCAGCTTGAGTCGCCGGAGTATCAGGCGAGCGAGTTCCTGGCGAAGGCTCACTCGATGCTTGACTTCACGACGTTCCTGCCGAATCACCCGAGCTGGGGCGCCTGGTCTGAGGCGTACTGGACCGGGATCGAAGCCGTCGAGAGCGGCGAGTTGACCGCTGAAGCGGCGCTGGCCGTGGTCGTGGACCGGCTCCAGAATGAGGTGCCTGGGATCACCATCCGCTAGGCTTTCGCGCACTCCATCAACTGCGCGGACGCTGACATGCCGGGCCGGGGGCGTCCAGCCCTCGGCCCTTCGACGATCACCGGACCGGCGGCAGCGCGTGCTTGTCGCGCGTCTGACCGCGCGATCAAGTCACCGCAGATAGGAGCCTGATCGGACATGGCAAACCAGCGATCCGTTGTACAAGATGCCGGCCTGGCTGGCGAGCGGGGCGCGGCTGGCCTGGCACGCAGCCGGCGCCGAACGCTGCGCGCGCAGCTGACAGCCTATGGATTTCTGGCACCTGCCGGAATCCTGGTCATCCTGTTTTTCTTCATTCCGATGCTCTTGATCTTGTTCCTGAGCATCACCAATCTGTCGACCACCAACTTCACGACGGACATCGTCCGGATGCTGCGCTCGGATCTCGACATCGATCTGGTCTCGTTCCGTTTCCTGACCGATCAGCCGGCGTACATTGTGGGGTTCGACAATTTTGAGCGCATGTTCCGCGACGAGTTCGCGCCCAAGATCCTGTTCAACACGCTTTTCTATGTCTTCTGCACGCTGGCGTTTTTCAACGTCGGGCTGGCGCTGGTGATCTCGTTGCTGACCACGCATATCGATCGGCGCGCCGGGTTCTTCTTCCGCGCGTTGTGGATTCTCCCGCGCATTACCTCGCCCGCCGTGTATGTGCTGATGTGGCGGCGGATCATCGCTGCGGCGCCGTTCGGAATCCTCAATCAATTCAACGAGCTGGCAGGCCGCTCCGAGGTGAATTACTACCAGGACCACCCCTGGGTTTTCGTGATTCTGGTGAACGGGTTTATCGGCGCCTCGTTCGGCATGATCATCTTTACCTCTGCGATTGAGTCGATTCCCAAGGACCTGCTCAATGCCTCGCTGGTCGATGGCTCGTCTGTCTTCCAGCGGATCCGGTACGTGATCCTGCCGCTGCTGCGCTGGCCGCTGTTGTTCGTCGTGACGTACCAGACCCTTTCGCTGCTGACCTCGTTCGAGTACATCCTGTTGCTCACAGGGGGCGGTCCCGGGTTGTACCAGACCGAGGTGTGGTCGTTGACCGCTTATAACCGCGCGCTGAACACGTATTTTGCCAACGCGCAGTGGGGCTATGGCTCCGCGTTTGCGGTGGTTCTGGTGATCATCGGCGTTGTCATGGCGATTGTGTACATGCGCGCGTTCCGCTTCAACGAGCTGGTGGCCGAGCCGAAGATCGAGGTGCTGTGATGGCGACGGCGACTTCTCAACGCGAGCAGTACACGGTTTCCACAGCCGATGACCTGACGTTCGAACGCATCAGTACCGCCGAGCTGGTGTTCCAGGCCGTCTACAACGCCCTGGTCACGGTGATGCTGCTACAGATCGGGGTGATTGTGTTCCGGGTGCTGGAGCCGCTGGTGCACCACGCGCCGGCGCTGTTGGGATCCGGCGCGACCATCGATGAGACATTCACCCGCACCATCGGCAACGCGCTGATGACGATCGCCCCGTTCCTGGCTTACGCGGTGGCCGGGCACAAGATGAAGCCCCTGGCGTCGGTGAACCGGGCGCGCGCGCTGGGCGCGGCGCTGGCGGCGGCGGCAATTGTGTTTGTGCTGGTGACGATGGGCCAATACGTCTTTCAGATTGGCCCCTTTGCCGAGCGCCCATCACTGGAGATGACCCTGCGCCAGACGGATACTGGCATCCTGGTTGAGGATGTTGTGCCGGGTGGGACGGCCGACCGTGCCGGAATCCGCCCCGGCGACCGGATCACGGCTATCCGCCGTGTTGAGGTGACGCTGGCCGAGTTGAACACAGCGGTCCGGCAGTCGAAGGTGGGCGATGTGATCCGGCTGCGGGTCGAGCGCGGCGACGAGGAAGAGCAGTTCCCGGTTGAGGTTGCCGCGACGATGGAGATCCGCCCGGCGGCGCTAGTGGCCGGTCTGGTGATCGCGCTGCTGATTGCAGTGGTGGCGGTGTTCTGGCCGGGCGGATGGACGCCCTATGCGCTGCTGATCGCGATTATGCTCCCGCTGGCGGTCGGGTACCTGTGGCTGATCATCGCCACGTTTTCCTTCCGCACAGAAGGGCTGCTGCCCATAAACGCTCAGGGCGAAGTGGGTGGGCTGACGCTGCGCAACTGGGAGTTCTTGTGGCGCGAGGCGACGGGGTCTAATCCCAGTATCTGGCGCGTCACGCTGAACACCCTGGTCATCGCGACCGCGATGATGGCGATCGTGCTGTTGGTGTCGTCGATGGCGGGCTATGCGCTGTCACGCATGAACTTTCCGGGGCGGCGCACGTTTCTGTCGCTGACGCTGATCCTGCACGGGTTCCCGGCGGTGACGCTGCTGATCGCCATCTTCTTCGTGCTGCGCAACATCGGGAACATCCCGGTCCTGGGCGACTATTTCGGCTTCAACACGCGCGGCGGGATCGCGCTGGTGATGGTGGCATTTGAGCTGCCGCTCGGGGTGTGGCTGATGAAGGGTTTCTTCGACGGCATCCCCTGGGATATCGAGCGATCGGCTCTGATCGACGGCGCGTCGCGCTGGCGCACTTTCTATGAGATCCTGCTGCCGCAGATCCGCCCGGGGCTGCTGGCGCTGGGGATATTCGCGTTCATTTCCGGCTGGGGCGCCTACCTGATCCCGCAGACGTACAGCATTGGGACCAAGACCGCGACGCTGGCGGTTTACATCAACCAGCTTACGTCGGACACGGCGCCGGTAAACTGGAACGAGATCGCTGCCGTCGGCCTGTTTCAGATGCTGCCCGTGTTCGTGATCTTCATCTTCGCGCAAGAATATCTGCTGAACATTTACGCGGGCGGCACGAAAGGCAGCTCGTAGAGGGGAACGGACCGATGCGGATTGCGCTCGAACATCTGACCAAGAAGTTTGGAAATGTCGTCGGCGTCGAGGATGTGAGCCTGGACATCCGCGACGGCGAGTTTGTGGCCTTCCTCGGCCCGTCCGGCTGCGGCAAGACAACCACCCTGCTGATGGTGGCGGGCATTTATCGCCCGACGGCGGGGATCATCCGCTTTGGGGACCAGGTGATGAATCAGGTCGCGCCTAAGGATCGCAACATCGGGATGGTCTTCCAGAGCTACGCGCTCTACCCGCACATGACGGTCTTTGGCAACATCGCGTACCCGCTGAAGCTGAAGAAAGTTCCCAAGCAGGAACAGATCGCTCGTGTCCAGGCGGTGGCGGATAAGATGGGGATTGGCGATCTGCTCGACCGGCGGCCGGGCCAGCTTTCCGGCGGGCAGCAGCAGCGCGTCGCGCTG
>DYEN01000560.1 GCA_020725705.1 Anaerolinea sp. | reverse complement strand
CGCGATCTTCAAGACCCGCACCATCCCGGCGGAGCCGTCCTTCCACCTGAACAACCCAACCATCACCGATCCCACGCTGGCACCGCCAGGGCACACTCTGCTGTACGTGCTGGCACCGATGCCAAACCTGCAGGGCGGTGTCGACTGGCGCGAGGCAGCGCCGCGCGTGCGCGAACAGCTGCTCGACCAGCTTGAGCGGCTCGTCGACCCCAACCTGCGCCGGCACATCGTCTGGGAGCGCGAATACACCCCGCTCGATTTCCAGACCCGGCTGAACGCGGTGCATGGCACGGCCTTTGGCTCGCTGGCGCATGGGCTGTTCCAGTCCGCGTACTTCCGCCCGCACAACGTCGCCCGTGATATCCCCGGCCTGTATTTTGTCGGCCAGGGGACGTACCCCGGAATCGGTATGCCGATGGTCTTGATCTCTGCCCAACTGGTAGCGGAAAGGATTCTGCACACATGGCGCTAAACCACCCACCCTATGCCCTGCCTCTGGCGCCTCTGCTTGTGGAAGCAGAAATCCCGCCGCATCTGCAACCCGATTACGCAGCCTGCCACCAGATCATGCGCGCCGCCAGCAAGAACTACTCTTTCGCCGCGCGCCTGCTGCCGCCGCGCAGCGTGCCGCACGTCGCGGCCCTGTACGCGGTTATGCGCATTGGAGACGACCGGGTCGATGTCACGTCAGGGCGGTTCCCCTCGCCGTTGGCTGCGATCGAGGACTGGCGCGATAGCTACTGGCGGGCGTTCGACACCGGCGACAGCCACGAGCCGGTCCTGCGCGCCTATGTGCACACGGCACGCCAGTTTCACATCGCGCCGGACCTGCTCAACAGCTATTTCCGCGCGATGATCGACGATCTGACCATCACGCGCTTTCCGACCTTTGCGGACCTGATGCACTATATGGAAGGGAGCGCCATCCCCGTCGGGCGCGCCATGACGCACATCCTGGGCACGCGGACCGCGCATATTGCGGATGCGTACCCCGCCGCAGACGCGCTGTCGATCGCCATGCAGCTCAGCAATTTCTGGCGCGACATCGGCGAAGACTGGCGGCGCGGGCGGGTCTACATCCCCGGTGAGGACCTGCAACGCTTTGGCCTGTCCGAACAGGATATCGCCGCGGGCGTTCGCGACCCACGAATGATCCGGCTGCTCGAATTCCAGTTCGCACGAACCGAGGTGTATTACGGCCAGGCGCGGGCGGGAGTCAGCCTTCTGGCCAGTGGGCGGGTGGGAGTGATGAGCGCCCTGGAACTCTACCGCGCGATCCTGCCCAGCATCCGCCGCAACGGATACGACGTCTACTGCCGGCGCGCCGGCACGTCCAAGCTGCGCAAAATCGGGCTGGTGGGGCGAGCATGGTGGCACACCCGTTCAGACGGCTACCGCGCGGGATGAGCAACGCGCTTTCGCTCAGAACGGCCAATTGCGCCGTTGACATACCCTGAAAATCCGCTACAATAAACGGCGTCCAATCAATGGACGGGCTGCCGAGGTAGCTCAGTTGGTAGAGCATTTGACTGAAAATCAAAGGGTCCCCAGTTCAAGTCTGGGCCTCGGCACACAGAACAGCCTCTAGGTGGTCAGCTAGAGGCTGTTGCGTTTATTATACAGACAGGCAAACCCCGGTTTCGACTGCAACACAGCGCGCCGCACTCGGCTTCGAACAATCGAGAAGAAGGAGAGTGATGACAGACCTGACCCAGATCCCCGTCGATTACGTCCTGGTTGCAGCCGCGGCACTCTTATTAGCCAGCATCCTGGCGTCGCGCATCTCCGGGCGGCTCGGTGTCCCTGCCCTGCTCCTGTTTCTCCTGGTCGGGATGCTGGCCGGGTCCGAAGGGATCGGTGGTATCGAATTCGATGATCCCTATGTCGCCCAGCTTCTCGCGGTCATGGCGTTCACACTCATTCTGTTTTCCGGGGGGTTCGACACTGACGTCTCGGAAATCCGGCCGGTGTGGCGCGAAGGGGCAGTTCTGGCGACGCTGGGCGTCCTGCTGACGTGCCTGATCGTCGGCGGCGCGGCCTATTTGCTGCTCGACCTCTCCCTGCTCGAAGCGTGTCTGCTCGGCGCGATCGTGTCCTCAACGGACGCCGCCGCAGTCTTTGCCGTCTTACGTAGCAAGAGCCTCGGCCTCAAAGGGAACCTCAAGCCGCTGCTGGAGCTGGAGTCCGGCAGCAACGACCCGATGGCGATCTTCCTGACGGTCAGCCTCATCCACCTCATCCAGACGCCGGGCACCTCTCTGCTGAAGCTCATTCCGATGTTCATCCAGCAGATGGCGCTTGGCGGCGCCCTCGGGCTGCTCACCGGGTATGTGATCGCCTGGACACTCAATCACCTGCGCCTGCAATACGACGGGCTGTATCCGGTCGTAACCATCGCGCTGGTACTGCTGAGCTACGGGGTGACTTCTGTCGTCGGTGGAAATGGCTTTCTGGCGGTCTATCTGGCCGGGCTGGTGTGCAGCGAGCTGAACTTCATCCACAAACGCAGCCTGAAGCAGTTCCACGACGGCATGGCGTGGCTGATGCAGATCGTGATGTTCCTGACGTTGGGGCTGCTTGTCTTCCCATCCGAGCTGATCCCGGTCGCGGGGCGCGCCCTCTTGCTGGCAGCCGTTTTAACGCTGATCGCTCGTCCGATTGCCGTGTTCATCAGTTTGATCTGGACCCGGATCGACGTCCGAGAGCGGGTGTTTGTCTCCTGGGTTGGGTTGCGCGGCGCCGCCCCGATCATCCTGGCGACATTTCCGCTGCTGGCCGGGCTGGAACGCGCCGATCTGATGTTCAACATCGTCTTCTTCATCGTGCTCACCTCGGTGCTGATCCAGGGGACTTCGCTACCGGCTATCGCGCGGTGGCTGCGCGTCGACGCGCCAATCACCGAGACACGCTCGCGCCCATTTGAGTTCGTACCATCCGAAGGGCTGAAAAGCGAGCTGATCGAGCTGATCATCCCCAAAGGGGCGCCCGTCGCCGGAAAGCGCGTCGTGGACGTGGGCTTCCCCGAAGCCAGCCTGCTCGTCTTGTTGGGGCGCGAAAATGACTTCGTCATCCCGACCGGATCAACCACGCTGCTCGAAGGCGACACCGTGCTCATGCTGGTGGACAAGAACGATGCCGATCGGGTGCGGGCGATTTTCGGCGTCAATGCGAACTTACCGGACACCAGCGCCGACGCCTATTCGATCTAGGGAAATACACACCGGCCCGGCGCGAGCCAACGCCGCGTTGACTCGTGTCGGGCCGGCTGCAACGAGACGATGTGGGCTTAGCGCCCCGTCTTCTCCTTGATCAGCTCGACAACCTCGGGCAGATCGATCCCCAGCTCGCGCACCTTCTCAAGCGTGGGAATGCCCTTTTCGTCCCATCCCCGCCGCTTGTAAACCGCGTCCATCAGGCGCTCGTATTGCGCTTCCCGGTAGGCCCGCAGCCGCGCGATTTTCTCCTCGACCGTTAGCGTCGCAGGATCAACGCCCACCTCGTCGCGAAGCTGCCGGTCGTACCGTTCGGCGCGCGACTCGTACTCCAGAGGCGTCACCGGCCCCATAGCGCGATAGGGCAGATAGTCGTGCTCGCGCGTCCCAAAGCCGAGCTTCAGCGCCAGCAGCCGCTGGAAGTTGTAGACACGCTCGGACTGCGCCAGCAGATCTGCCGCCGTAACTCTGGTGCCGGTCAGCCCTTCATACAACCAAGTGTAGTTCTCAACGTGTTCGGGGACCTTGTGCGGCTCGGCAGTCTCTTTGTTGTTGGCCGGCACGATGTCGTTCCAGGGCAGCTTGCACAGTCCGTGCAAGCTGAACCACGTCCGCCACAGCGGGAAATAGTGGAGCGCCTCGGCCTTGTCCTCGAAGGTGGGAAGCTGCTTGTTGACCATGTCCATGAAGATCAGCCAGGCT
>DYEN01000559.1 GCA_020725705.1 Anaerolinea sp. | reverse complement strand
GTCGGAGTGACGCTGGGCGTGAAGGTCTCCGTCGGGGTGAGCGTCTCCGTAGGAATAGGCGTCGCTGAAGGGCGCGGCGTGTTCGTCGGAATCGCCGTCAGGATGATCCGGGGTGTGTTGGTTGGAATCAGGGTTGGCGTCGGCTCGTTGGTCGCTGTCGGCTGAGGCGTTTCGGTCGGGCGCGGCGTGCGGGTCGGCATCACCGTTGGCGTCGCGCTTGGGGAGGGCGGTGTATCCGTTGCGGTCGCCGGCTGGACAAGTGCCATCGGCTCGGTGGTCAGCGTTGGAGCCGGCTCTTCAATCGGCGATGCCTCTTGCGACAGCTCTCCCAGATACACGGCGATGGCGGTCGCCGTGCCGTCCATTACCTCATCGTGCGCGGCGCGGCGCTCGCGCTGTTCGAGTTCGTTGAGAATCCCGTTGGCCGCGTACACCGCATAGCCGAACGTGCTCAGCAAAGCCACCAACAGAAGCAGGCCCCACAAAGCCCGGCGCAGTATCCAGAGTCCTGTGCGCATCACGCGTGTTCCCTCACCATCTGACAGACCGCGGAATACTACCCCAACCCAGGCGAGTATACCAAAATCGCCCCGTCGTGATCAGGGCGCCGTGCGGCGACTCCCCTACGCGCATCTGACGCAGCCCAAGCCGCACCCTTCCACCAGCGCCGAACCGTGTTAAACTAAGTGCGACAATCACGAATCGGCTCGCAAACAGCACAAGTCAACCTTGACCGAGACAACCGGCATATCTCAGAACCCTATCCTTGCGGTCATCGCGGCCTATAACGAAGACCGCTTCATCGGCAGTGTCGTGCTCAAGACGCAGCACTATGTCGACCAGGTCATCGTGGTCGATGACGGCTCCACCGATGGCACGGCGCAGATCGCCGAGCAGGCCGGCGCGATCGTGCTGCGTCACGACCGCAACCGGGGCAAGGCGCAAGCGCTGAACACCGGCCTTGGTCATGCGCGCCGCCTTCAGCCGCGTGCCGTGGTCCTGCTCGATGCCGATGGTCAGCACGACCCGGCGGCGATCCCGGCGCTGCTCGCCCCTGTGTGCGACGGCAGCGCGGATATCGTCGTCGGCTCGCGGTTTTTGGGCGTGCCGAGCAACATCCCGCGCTGGCGCGTCTTCGGTCAGCGCGCGCTGACCGCGGCGACGAACCTCGCATCCGGCATGCCGCTGTCGGACTCGCAGAGCGGGTTCCGGGCGCTTTCGCCCAAAGCCGTCGAGCGCATGGTTTTTCGCCCCGACGGCGGCTTCTCGATTGAGTCCGAGATGCAGTTCCTCGCTCACGAGCATAAGCTGGTGATCCGGGAGATTCCGGTTGTCGTCCGCTACGACGAGCCGCCCAAGCGCAACCCATTCGGTCACGGCTGGCAGGTACTCAACGGGATCATCACCCTCGTCAGCCAGCACCGGCCCCTGTTTTTCTTCGGCGTTCCCGGGGTGATTATCCTGGCGCTGGGTCTGGCGCTCGGCATTGAGGTGGTCAATCGCTATGAGGCCCACGCTCAGCTTGCCGTGGGCTATGCGCTGATCAGCGTCTTCCTCAGCCTGGTCGGGATCCAGACTATCTTCACCGGGATCATCCTGCACACTATCCGCGCCTTCCTGGCCGATTCGCGCGCCTCGTGGGGGCCGGACTAGGAGCGGGTGTGCCGTGCCGACCATCACGCTGCGCCACGTCACCAAGCGCTACGGCGCCGGAAACGCAGTCGAGCCGGGTGCGATTAGCCGCCTTGTCACCGCCACCACACGGCCTCTGTTTGGAGAGGCTGCTGCACCCCCGCGCGAGCGCCATGACCTGCCCGAGCCGCGCGACCGCGAATACGCCTTGCACGACCTGTCGCTGACGATTCGCGATGGCGAGACAATGAGCATTGTCGGCCCGTCCGGCTGCGGCAAGACCACACTGCTGAAAGTGATCGCCGGGCTGGTCACGCCCGATTCTGGCGAGGTGCTTTACGACAACGTGCCCATCGCCAGCATCCCGATCTCCGAACGCGGTATCGGCATGGTCTTTCAGAACTATGCGCTCTATCCGCACATGGAAACGCGCGAGAACATCGGCTTCTACGACCTGATCCGCCACCAGCCCGAGCGCATCCCGGAGCGCATTCGCACGATCGTTGAGGTGATGGGCGTGGCGCTGGAGCATCTGCTCGACCGCAAGCCGCCGACGCTTTCCGGTGGCGAGCAGCAGCGTGTGGCGATTGCCCGCTGCCTGGCGCGCGACCCGCGCGTCTTCCTCTTCGACGAGCCGCTCTCGAACCTGGACGCCAAGCTGCGCATCGACACGCGCGTTCAAATCAAGCGCCTGCTGCAGCACTACAAGATCACCTCGGTCTACGTGACGCACGACCAGACCGAGGCCATCGCCCTCGCCAACCGCATTGCCGTCATGAAGGACGGAACGATTCAGCAGGTGGGAACCTTCGAACAGTTGTACGAGCGGCCGGTCAACGCATTCGTCGCGCAGTTCTTCGGCCAGCCGCCGATGAATCTGTTCCCGGGGCGCGCGTATGGCGACCGGTGGGAAGGGAATCGGTTTGGGGTTGCGCCGATCCGGCCCGGCCTCCGGCACGCGCAAAAAACACTGCTCGGCATCCGGCCCGAGCATGTTCAGATCGTCGCCGAAGGAGTCCCGGCCCGGATCGATCACATCGAGTATATCTTTCCGGAGCGGCGCAAGCTGTTGTACCTGACGCTCGGAGAGCTGCGCTGCGTGGCAAGCGTCCCGCTGGAGACCCCGGCAGAGCGCGGCAACCGTGTGCAGCTTGCCTTCCCCGGCGAAAACATCTTCCTATTCGACGAGGAGTCCGGCCAGCGTGTCGGTTGACTCCAGCGCCCGCGCCGGTTATTCGTAGCGCAGGACGTTCATCGGCTTTTCGGCGGCTGCTCCCCAGGCAGACATCATCGCCGCACCAATCGCCACACCGATCCCAACCAGAATCAGCCAGCCGATGGTCGACAGTTCAAGCAGCTCGCGCAGCTGCTCGGGCGACTGGCTCGCCAGCACCACTGCGACCGTCACCAGCAGTCCGACGCCTGCGCCGATCAGCCCGGCCAGCAGCCCGATCAGGCCGTTCTCAACGATGAGCATCCCCAGCACGCGCCAGCCCTTGAGGCCGACCGCCTTCATCACGCCGATCTGCCGGCGCCGCTCTTGCGTCGCCAGCGCGACGGTGTTGGCGATGATAGCCGTTCCCGCCAGCAGCGCCAGCCACGCCACCAGCGTGGGGATGGCGTTAAGCTGTTCGAGCAGGTTCTTGAGTAGCTGGGTCAGTGCGCCCAGTTCAATCGCCACCACCCCCGGCACATCGGCCAGCGCCGCGAGCGTCTGGTCCATATAGACCGGGTCTTCCTCGTTCACCTGCACCACGGTCACGATGTTCAGCGGTTCGACCGTGCGCGGCAGTGTGTCCGGCGGCAGCAAGAACTGATCGCCGAAACCGGCCTGAGCGCTCTGCGCTTTGACCACGCCCACCACTTCCAGCTCGATCGACAGCCCGTCGGGGTCGGAGCGGGTGCGGAAGCGGTATTGCAGCCGGTCGCCGGTCCGAATGCCGAGGTGTGCCGTTACAAACGACTCGCGCACCATGATCAGGTTCTTTCCGGCGTCTGAGGGAAGGAGTCTGCGTCCGGAAGCCATTTCGTAGGGCGGGAGATCCTCAAGGCTGCTGCGCTGAGAGAGGATCATCACAAACGGATCTTCCTCAGCTTCCTCGTTGTTCGCGAAGTTGAAGGGGCCGCTGTGCTCGAATCGTGGCGGCTCCCCGTTTATCGCTTCGAGCACCGCGCGGTACGTCGTAAACTGCGCGTAGTGTTCGATCCCGTCCAGCCCGTCCAGCGTCTGCCGGATGGCCGCGGCCTGCTGCGGCGCGCGCGTAACCACCAACAGGTTACCCTCGGCGCGCTCGGAAAGCTGAAATTCCAGGATGTGGCTGACAGCGCCGGTCGTCAGCGAGACCAGGCTGAGGCCCGCGACCCCAACACTGAGGCCGAGCAGGGTGGACGCGACCCGTGTGCGCCGGCCGGACATCTCGCGCAGGATCAGCCGCGCGTCTACGCTGAAACGCCGGCTCAGTGCGCGCCACAGAAGCACAAACGCGATCGCGCCGGCCCCGGCCCCGGCCCACCGCAGCCAGTCCACCTGCGTGATCGCCAGCAGCACACCCGCCAGCACCAGCGCGATGCTGAGCAACACCGTGCCCAGGATTGCCGGCCCGGCACTGACTGCCGGGGCGCCCCATCCCGCCGGCGGCGCTGGTAGCGGATTGCTCGCCCCTTTGCGCTGCCACCACCACGCGCCGGAAAACACGCCCAGCGCTGCCACTGCCGCGATCGCCAGCGGGGCGCGCGCTGCTACCGTCACGCCGATCGCCGCGACCACCGCCAGCACCACAACGCTCACAACCCCGACCAGAACAACCGGGGGTAGCTTGCCGATC
>DYEN01000558.1 GCA_020725705.1 Anaerolinea sp. | reverse complement strand
CTGGAATAGGCCAGCAAGCGCTTGACCTGCTGCTGGCGCAGCGCCAGAAGATTCCCGGCGGCCATGTTCAGCGCGCCGAACAGCATCAACAGCTCGCCCCACGAGCCGGTCACGCCGCCCAGCGCGCCGAGCGCACGCAGCAGCGCCACCAGCCCGGCCTCAATCACCACGCCGGACAGCATCGCGCTGATCCCGCTGGGCGCCTGCGAGTGTGCGTCCGGCAGCCAGGTGTGCAGGGGAACCATCGCCACCTTGACGCCGAACCCGATCGTCATCAACGCGCCTGCCGCCAGCAGCAGCGAGGTGCTGCTCGCCTCAGCGCGGATCGTGGCCAGGTCGAGTGTGCCGGTCTCGGCCAGCACCAGCGCGATCCCCAGCAGCACCAGCACCGAGCCGACCGCGCTCTGCACCAGATACTTGACACCCGCTTCTAGCGAGGCGGGTTGCTCGTGGTAGAAAGCCACCAGCAGGAAGGTCCCCACCGCCATCGCCTCGAACCAGACCCACAAGTTGAACAGGTCCGCCGCGCAGCCCAGGCCGATCATCACGCCGACCACAGCCACCAGCGAGGCGTAATACTTCTCCTGACCATCCTCAGCCTGCATGTACGGGCCGGAATAGAGCGTCACCAGCGTGCCCAACCCCAGCGAGAGCGCCGCCAGCAGCAGGGCGAAGTCGTCCAGCCGCAGCGCGATTGCCCCTAGGGTATAGGTCTGCGTCCCGCCACCGTTCAGGTCCGACGCGGCTTGCGCGAAGGGAATCCACGCGAGCAGCAGCGCGAGCAGCGCGGTCCACCGCGCGGCGCGGCTGCCGTCGGGCGCCAGCCGGCCCACGAGATAGATCACCGGCGTCGCCAGCAGCGGCAGCGCGATCATCCAGGTTAAAGCTGTCATCTCACCCATCGCCTCACGCCCCCAGCGCCAGCACGGCCAGCACAAGCACCAACCCGCCGACGATCCCCAGCACATTCCAGTTGAGCAGGCCGGTCTGCGTCACACGCAATGACTCGGCGGCTGCCGACGTCGCCGTCACGATGCGCCGGTTGAGCGCCTCGAAGCCAAAGTCCGCCTCGGCGGCGCGCGCCAGCGGCGCCAGTGCGTCGCGCGCTCCGGCCAGCCGATCGCGCCACCACCACGCCGCCAGCCCCAGCGCGATGACCGCCAGCGCCAGATAGGTCGCCGGAGCGGTTAGGATCGTCTCGTACAGGTCGAGCGCGGCGGGTGCATGTAGATCATGGAAGGGCAGGCTGTCAGTCAGCATCTTCCCAAACCCGCCGGCCAGCAACCAGGAAGTCAGCGTGCCTGCCGCCAGGATGCCGGTTGACAGCTTCATCGCCGGACCCGCCGCGTGGACGTGCCCCGCGCCGCGCCGCTCGCCGTAGAAGACCATCCACACCATGCGGAAGGTGTACAGCGCGGTGATGCCCGCCGCGAGCAGCATCCCCGCGTACGCCCAGGCCGGCCCGTGATGCAGCCCGTCTTCGAGCACCAGCTCTTTGCTCCAGAAGCCGTTGAGGATCGGCAGCCCGGCCAGCGCCAACGCGCCGATCACAAACACCGTCCGCACAAAAGGCAGTTCACGGCGCAGCCCGCCCATCTGGCGCATATCCCGCGTGCCGACGCTGTGGATCACCGCGCCCGCCGCCAGGAACAGCAGCGCCTTGAAAACCGCGTGGCTGAGCAGGTGGAACTGGCTGGCGAACACGCCACCCACGCCCACTGCGTAGACCATGTAGCCAAGCTGGCTGATGGTCGAATAGGCCAGCACGCGCTTAAGATCGGTTGCCACCAGCGCCATCAGCGCCGCCAGGAAGGCCGACAGCAGCCCGACGATCACGACCGCCGTCGTCCAGCCCGTCACGCCCTCGAACGCCGGGTAGAAGCGCGCCAGCAGGTACACGCCCGCGTTGACCATCGTCGCGGCGTGGATCAGCGCGCTG
>DYEN01000048.1 GCA_020725705.1 Anaerolinea sp. | reverse complement strand
GTCGATGTTCTGGGTGATGACGCTGTGCAGATGGCCGCCCGCCTCCATCCGGGCCAGGGCGAGATGCGCCGCGTTTGGCTCGGCAGCGAGGATGGTGTGGGCGAGTGGGCGGATCCAGTCGTAGAAGCGCTTGGGGTTGTGACGGAAGCCGTAGAGGCTGGCGACTTCGGCAGGGTTGTGCTGCTGCCACAGGCCACTGTGCGGGCTGCGAAAATCTGGGATACCCGAATGGGTGCTGATTCCCGCGCCGGTCAGGGCGACGGCGTGGCGGGCGCTGCGCAGCAGGGCGATCGCCGTGGAGAGAGCGGTGTCAGACGACATAGCGCGCCATGGTTCGAATTTGCCCGGCGATAAACCGATCGCGATCCGTCTGCCGGGCCAGACGGGCACCGCTTGGTGGTATGAACTCTGGCGGATCAGACGGCGTTCCTGGCGGCCCGGTTGTAATGCGACACCGCCCGGCGCCGTGTTCAGACCGCATGAGCGAGGGATTCGGCCAGCTTGGTGTACTGGTTCGCCACCAGGGAATTCGGCTGAAGCAAGATCAGCGGCGCGTTGGCTTCGGTGGCTTGGAAGGCCAACTCGGGCATGGGCGAGATGACGGCGGCGATCTCGTGGCTTAACATTTGTTCGGCCTCTTGCCAGGGGATTTGCAGGCTCGACTGCGTCCGGCTGATCAGCACGACGTGAGCGCGCGACTGCGAGAAGGCATACTGCTCGACTTCCTGCAACAGCGCGCGCGCCAAGGCCAGCGCGACCCGGTTCGGCTCGACCGCCAGGATCAACTGATCCATTTCCTGCAGCAAGCGCACAGCGATGGGCGACAGCCCGGCTCCCAGATCAAGAAACACGAAGCGTGCCAGCATCCCAAGCTGTGCCACGATCGCGGCGGCAGTTTCGGGATTGACGGACATCTGCATTTCTTTAGGCCGCGCCGAAGAGAGCAACAGCCGCAGGCCACTGCTGTGTTTGATCAACTCGTTTTCGACAGTGCGCGCGTTGACTTCGCTGGCGGGTCGCGAGAGCAGGTTGGCCATGCCGGTCGAACGAGTCGCGCCGAGCGACAGGCCCAGCGTGCTTTGGCCGGGGCGGAAGTCGGCCAGGATGGTGTTGTCGCGCTGTGCAAAGCTGGCCGCGACGTTGAGCGCCAGTGTGGTCGTGCCTACCCCACCTTTGGCGCCGATAAAGCCGATTGTATGGGCGCGGTCGGCGGCCGTGTGGCGCTGAGCGGCGCTGCGTGCCAGCACTGCTTTCACGCGCGACGCCAGTTCGGCGGGGTGGGTGGGCTTGGTCAGGTAGTCGTCCGCTCCCGCTTCGAAGCCCGCGACCTTATCGTCCACCATCGTCTTGGCGGTGAACATGATGATCGGGATGGGTTGGGTGGCGGGGTTCTGGCGCAGCCGCCGGCAAACCTCGTAGCCATCCATATCCGGCATCATGATATCCAGAATGATCAGGCTCGGATTATCCGTCTGAGCCTTGCTGAGGGCCTGCTGGCCGCTGTGGGCGACGGAAATGTCATAGCCCTGGCGCTGCAGCATCAAACCGATTAACTTGAGACTATCGAGGTCGTCATCCACAATCAATATTCGTTCGGCCATGGGTCATCACCACGTGTGGAGAACTGGTCAATACCGGTGACGGGTCGGCGATCAATGGCCGGAAGTCTAGCACGGAAGCCCGCCTCAGGCAAGGGACGCCCGGGCGGGTTCGGTGGCTTTGCCCGCCTGAAAGCCCGATGCTATAATGCGGCTGTGGCTCGCCGGTAAGAGAGGCCGTTGTCGCACGTTAGGGTACGCTGAGTGTACCGAATTCAGGATGCCGATTACAGCCT
Source organism: Anaerolinea sp. (assembly GCA_020725705.1). Taxonomy (GTDB): domain Bacteria; phylum Chloroflexota; class Anaerolineae; order Aggregatilineales; family Aggregatilineaceae; genus DYGX01. The sequence continues at coordinate 13,599 of DYEN01000048.1, read as the reverse complement.
GGCGCCGGCCCGAATAAAGGTAGGCCCACGATGTCCAATCCCTCTCCAATACTGGCGCAATATGCGCACAATCTGCATGCGCTTCTGGATGTAACTCGCCAGGTGGCAGATAGCACGAATCCATACGCTGCGGCTGAGGCGTTGCTCAGCATGGTGTGCCGCCTGTCCGGCGCGGGCGGGGCGCGCTTGGTGCTGGTGCAGCCCGATCTGTTTGGCCAAATCCCTGCGGCAGGGGTGCTGGCCGGGGTAATGGCTCCTGGCGATCGGCTGGTTGCAGAGCGCGTGTTCGAGCGCCCGGCCGGGCAGGGATTTGTCACGCTCGGCGCAGGCGACCCGGCGCTGCCGGCCGGCGTGGCGGGCGCGGTGGCGTTTCCGATCACACTACGGGGACGCGACGTGGGTGTGTTGTGGCTTGGCACCGCGGTCGATGATCCGGCGCTGGCTGACGCGTTGCCTGTGCTGGAGATCCTGGCCGCCCAGATCGGCGTTGTGGCGGGCTATGCGCAAGCTATCTACGAGGCGCGCAGCGATCGGCGCTGGCTGGCCGCCATCGTGACGAGCACGCCCGATCCGGTCATTGTGATTGACCGGCAAAGGGTGATCCGGCTGCTCAACCCGCCGGCTGAAGCGCTTCTGGGCGCGGAAGGTGGCGCGGCGGTCGGCGTGCCGGTCGGTGAGATCGCGGGCGAGGACGCACTGGCCGAGGCGCTGCGCGCGCTGAGCCAGGGCGATCCGCTGCCGTCGCAGGTCGTCAGCGCCGATGGGCGGACGTTTGCCCCCAGCCTGGCCGCGATCGACGGTGAGGAAGGCGGCCCCGGCGGATGGGTGCTGATCTTGCGCGACATGACGCATTTCAAACGCCTCAACCGGAGCATGTCCGAGTTTCTCAGCACGGTCTCGCACGATATGCGCTCGCCGCTGACGTTCATGAAGGGTTACCTCGACATGCTTGGCATGATCGGTCCGCTGAACGAACGGCAGGCGGAATTCGTCGAGAAAATCGCTGGCGGCGTGACGCAAATGACCGATATGGTCGAGAAGGTCCTCGACGCCGGCAAGCTTGACCCGGTCACCGGGACGTATGAGCTGGCGCGCGAGCCGGCGGACATCGCGGAGCTGGCGCACGGCGCCGCGCAGAGTCAGGTTGAGGCGGCGCGTAAGAAAGGGCTGACATTGCTGGCCGCGATCGCCGACGATCTGCCGATTCTCAACGTTGACCGCAATATGCTGTCCAGTGCCTTCACCAATCTGGTTGAAAACGCCGTGAAATACACGCCCCAGGGCGGAACCGTTGAGGTCACGCTGGATATGGAGCCGGGGGCGGTTGTGTTCCGCGTGCGTGATAACGGCTACGGGATCCCGCTCGCCGACCAGGCACGCCTGTTCGAGCGCAACGTGCGGCTGCACCGCCCCGAGTGGAAGCGGGTGAAGGGCAGCGGACTTGGCCTGTTCATTGTCAAGAACGTCGCGCAGCGGCACGGCGGCGATGCCTGGGTCGAGAGCGTGGAGGGGCAGGGTAGCACGTTTTACATCTCCATCCCGCTCGATGGGGCGAATCTGCTGGCGGAAAGCAGCTAGAAGCGGTTAGGAATTCTGCAGACCGGGTTCAAATCCGGTGCCGTGTGTAGGGGCGGCGCTTGCCCGGCTTGCCTCCAAACCGTCTCGCGTCCGGCGCAGGCACAGTACGTTGTGCCCCCACGAGAGACTTCATCACCGGCGTCTCCCTGCTAAGTCCATCCTATGCTCCAGGCGTGGTGCTGTGCGCGCCGTTGCGAATCATCCGTGCGCGAGCGGTGGCCGGACGCGCCAGGCGTGTTTGAAATCGGCCCCGGGCAGACCGGGGTTTTTTGGGTATGATCTCCCCGGAAACATCGGATCTGCTGAGGGCGAGAAGCGATGCCAATACGCGTGCTGCCGGAAATCGTCGCGGCCCAGATCGCCGCAGGGGAAGTGGTTGAGCGGCCGGCGTCGGTTGTCAAAGAATTGATCGAGAACGCGCTGGACGCCGGGGCGACGGCGATCACAGTCGAGGTGGAAGAGGGTGGGCGGCGCATGATCCGCGTCAGCGACAACGGCTCCGGCATCCCTGCGGCTGAAGCGGCGCTGGCGTTCCACCGCCACGCGACCAGTAAGCTGCAGACGGTCGAAGACCTGAGCCGGATCGTGACGCTGGGGTTCCGCGGCGAGGCGCTGGCGAGCATAGCCGCCGTCAGCCGGACAACCCTGACCACGCGTGCCCCGGACGAGAGCGCGGGGATTGCCGTTCAGGTCGAGGGCGGCGATCTGCGCTTCCGGCGGCCGGTCGGGGCGCCGGTGGGAACGGTGGTTGAGGTCGAACATCTCTTTTTCAACACTCCGGCCCGCCTGAAGTTTCTGAAAGCCGACAGCACCGAGCGGCGGCATATTGCCCAGCTTGTCACCAACTATGCGCTGGCCTACCCTCAGGTGCGCTTCCGGCTGGTGCAAGAAGGGCGCGAGCAATTCCACAGCACGGGCAGCGGCACGCTGGCGGATGTGCTGGTCGAGGCGCTTGGCCTGGAAACCTATCAGGCCATGCTGGAGGTGCAGCCACAGCCGCCCCCCAGGCCGGACCTGCCCCCTGTGGATGTCTGGGGATATACGTCGGCCCCCGGCCTGAACCGCTCGAACCGGCAGCAGATCGTCTTGTTCGTCAACGGGCGCGCGATCGCGGACCAAAGCCTGACCTATGCGGTGGTGCAGGCGTACCACACGCTGATCCCCGCCGGGCGTTACCCCGTCGCAGTGCTGATGATCCGCCTTGATCCGGAACAGGTCGACGTCAACGTACACCCGACCAAGGCCGAGGTACGCTTCCGCGCGCCGGACGCCGTGTTTGCCGCAGTCCAGCGGGCGGTGCGTCGCGCCGTGATCGATCAGGCGCCTGTGCCGTCCGTCGGGGGTGATCCCTATGCGGCGGTGAGCGAGGGCTGGGCGCCGCGACCGACGTCCGGCATTTCACCTGCGGGGCGGCCTTTGATCCCCGGCGAGCAGCAGCTTCGTATGCAGTTGGAGACGTTTGGAGCGGGCCGTTACGGCCACCAACGCCCGGACGCGTCGTCTTTCGCCGGTGCCGATTCGGAGACGGCCATTCCCGCCGGGCCGCACGCTCCGGCACGACCGAGGACGTTGCCGGTGCTGCGCGTGGTCGGGCAGGTGGGGGCGATGTACATCGTGGCCGAAGGCCCGGCCGGGCTGTATCTGATTGACCAGCACGCCGCGCACGAGCGCATTCTCTACGAACAGTTCATGGCGCAGCATGCCGCGCAGCAGCCGGTTGCGCAGCATGTCCTGACCGGTGCGGCGGTTGAGCTGCCGCCGGCCTCGGCGCGGCTGGTCGAAGAAGCGCTGGACACCCTGCACGAGCTAGGCTTCGTGCTGGAGCCGTTCGGGACGAATACGTTCCGCGTGCGGGCGGTACCGGCGCTGCTGGCCGACCGTGATCCTCACGAAGTGCTGTACGGGTTGATCGAAGACCTGGAAGCGGGGAGCATGCCGGGCGCAGTGACGCTTGAAGAGCGACTGGTGCGGCGCGTGTGCAAGGCCGCCGCGATCAAAGCCGGGCAGACGCTGAGCTTCGACGAGATGCAACGGCTGATCGAGCAGTTGGAGCGGTGCGAGGCGCCTCGCACCTGCCCGCATGGACGCCCGACGATGCTGCACATCAGCGGCGACGAGCTGGCGCGGCAGTTTGGTCGCGAATAAATGGGGGTGTCCAGACAGGGGCGGCGGCTGGCACCGGGAACCGTAAACAGATAGCAAGAGGGTGACGCATCGGACGCCACCCTCTTTTTCTCTCGCAAGCCGCACGGTGGTTACCTGGCGGCGGGCGCCTCGTGATGGATGCGCTTGGCCTCGCGATTGACAAAGGGCAGCTCGCCCCGCTCCCAGGAGACCAGCAGCGGTACCGCCGTGAAGATCGAGGAATAGGTTCCACTCACCAGGCCGATCAGCAGGATGCCGATAAACTGGCGAATGGTCTCGCCGCCGAACAGCACGATCGCGATCATCACGAAGACGGCGTTAAGCTGTGTTGCCAGCGAGCGGTGCACGGTCTCAAGCACGCTGCGGTTGACGATCAACTCGTAGCTCTCGCCCCGATATTTCGGGATGTTCTCGCGGATACGGTCGAAGACCACGATTGTGTCCTGCACCGAATAGCCGACAACGGTCAGCATGGCGGTCAGGAAGAGCGCGTCGGCTTCCCAGCCGAAGAAGATGCCGAGTATCGACATGATGCCCATCGTCACCAGGATGTCGTGGAACATGGCGATGATGGCGCAGGCGCCATAGCGGAATGCGTGCGGCACCCGGCGGAAGGCGAACACGATGAAGCCCAGGATCACCACAGCCACCGCCAATGTGGCTGTCAGCGCGGCGCGGGTGACCTCGCGGCCCACGGTTGCCGAAACGCTGCTGGTGGTCAGCGCCGCCTCGCGCTGCGGATCGGCCTCGATGCTTTGTGGCGACCAGAACTCGCCCAGGGTCTCCCGCAGATACCGGCGGAAGTGGCTGATGTCGTCGATTTCCTTAGTGCGGATCTGCCAGCGGCTGCCGGCGGCATCATGCGCGCCTTCGATGGTGTCGGTGGTGATCGGGTTCAGGCGCTGGACAATGATGTCTTCCAGGCCATAGGCATTGAGCGCATCGCGTATATCCTGCTCGGAGAAGTTCTCCACGAACGAGACTTCCATCAGCGTGCCACCGGTGAAGTCGATGCTCAGGCGGACCGGGCTGCCGAACTGGATAGTGGAGTAGATCATGGCGATCAGGCCGGGGATGATGACCGCCGCCGAGATCAGATAGAACAGCTTGCGGCGTTGTGCGAACTGGAACATGATCGGCTACTCCCTCTGCCTAGACGCCGAGCAGCTTGGGACGGCGGCGCAGCACGTCGCCGCTGAGCGAGACAATGGTGTGCAGGAAGACACGGGTCGCCAGCACGGCGGTGAACAGGTTGATCGCCAGACCAAGCCCCAGCGTGATGGCGAAGCCGCGCACTGCGCTGGCACCGAACGCGCTGCCGAAGAAATACAGAATGAAGCAGATGATGATGGTGGACAGGTTCGAGTCGCGGATGGCGATCCAGGCGCGGTTAAAGCCCGCCTCGATGGCCCGTTCCATGCCGCGCCCCACGCGTAGTTCCTCTTTGATGCGCTCGAAGATCAAGATGTTGCCGTCCACCGCGGTTCCAATCGAGATCAGAAAGCCGGTGATGGCCGGCAGGCTGAGGGTCACCGGGATGAACTTGAACAGCGCAAAGTTGACCACCACGAACAGTAATAGCGCCAGATCGGCGGCGATGCCGGGTACGCGATAGTAGATGAGCATGAACAGCAAAACGGTCGTGACGCCGATGATCCCCGCGCGGATCGAACGCTGAACGGAAATCTCGCCCAGCGATGGGCCGATTGTGTCGAAGGCGATGATGTCGAGCGGGATCGGCAGCGCGCCGTATTTGAGCTGCGCGGCGAGCACCTGGGCTTCCTCGCGAGTGAAATTGCCGGTGATGATCCCGCCGTCCATCGTGCCGGCGCGGGCGCTGGCCGCGAGGTCCGGCTGGATGGTCGGGTACGACAGCAGCCGGCCATCGAGCACGATGGCCATCGGCTGGTTGGCATGGCTGCCCACGTATTCGATGAAGCGATCGACACCCTCGCCGCCACTGCGCAGCACGAAGTTCACCGCCCAGCGCGTGCCGATCTGGCCCTCGATGGTCGCAGCGGCGTCGGCCAGGCCGGAACCGGTCATGATCGTGCGGAACGGCTGGCCGTTGTTGAGCAGAGCGGGTTCAGGCTCGGCGGTGGGGTCCTGCGCGGGGCAGGTGTATTCGGTCAGGGCGGGCGGCTGCTGCCCTTCGGCCAGGCGGGCTTCGGCGCGGGCAACCTGCTCTGTGGTCAGGATGCAGGCGCCCTCGGCATATTGCCCCGGCGAGACGTTCGAGAAGTCTACGAACTCCAGCAGGCCGGTCGATTTGATCGCGTCAAAGGCGACGGCCTGCTCCTGCACACCCGGCAGTTCAACGATGATCCGGCCGCCTTCCTGGCGCTGCACGACCGCTTCGGTGACGCCCAGGCCGTTGACGCGGCGCTCGACGTTGAGCCTGGCCTGCTCCATCGTCGTGTCGTCGTACGAAGTTCCGGGGGCAGCCTGAAGCAGCACGCGCGAGCCGCCTTGCAGGTCAAGTCCTTGCACGACGCGAATCTCGCGATTGATTTCGTAGACGCCGTCACCGTTCAGGTCGAGGCGGATGCCAGGGTTGTTGGGAAGGCTGAGCCAGGCGGCGATCACTGCGGTCACCAGGATGGTCGCCAGCCAGAAGCGATAATGTCTCATAATCTAGTTCCTCTCGCGCGCGGCGTCGACCGGCGGCGCTGAACAGGTCAGGCCAGAAAAAACCAGTCCATAACAGCGACTGGTTGCAGGCCCGCTCATAATAACGCGGAGCAGGGGGATTATCAAGGTGAAACTCGCCAACCGGCGCCCCGCCGGGCGGAGCGCCGGCCGGACTATGAGGCAGTGGCGCGCCGTCCGTCGAGCGCTAGATCGCCGGCGATGGCCTGCATGGCTGCCAGCACCCGCGGGACGTGCTCCTCCCACAGATCGACGCCCAGGCGCTCGGCTGCTTGTTCGATCTCTTCGCGGTGGACGGCGGCGGCGAAGCTGCGATCTTTCCACTTCTTGCGCACCGAGCTGATCTTGGTGATATCGCGAATATCCAGGCTGGGGCGAACCAGCGCCACCGCGATCAGGAAGCCGGTCAGTTCGTCGACTGCGACGAGCGTCTTGGCCATCAGTGTATCCGGCTCGACGCCGGTGCGCTCCGAAGCGTGGGCCGCGATGGCGTGCACGATATCATCGTCCACCCCGCGCTCGCGCAGCACCCGCAGACCGGTGAAGGGATGCCCGTCGGGGGCCGTCATATCCGGATGCGCCTCGTAGTCAAAATCGTGCAGCAGCCCGGCGATGCCCCATTTTTCCTCATCGGCGCCAAAGTGCTGCGCGTAGGCGCGCATGGCCGCTTCAACGGCCAGCATATGGTGAAGCAGGCTTTCGGATTTGGTCCATTCGGTGACAAGCTGCCAGGCTTCGTCTCGGTTCATGACGCCTCTTCTGCCAACGGTTGTTCGGGTTCTTCTTCGATGATCTCGAAATCATAATGCAGTTGGGCGGTGTGGCGCAAGGTGGCGGCTGCCGAGCAGTATTTGTCCCGCGATAGCTCGATGGCGCGCTCGACCGCTGCGGGATCGACGTTGGACCCGGTCACCGTATAGTGCACCCAGATCTCGGTGAACACGCGCGGGTGTTCTTCCGCGCGCTGCCCTTCGACGCGCACTTCCAGGCCGGTGATTTCCTGGCGCTTCTTGCGCAGGATGCTGATCACATCCATCGCGGTGCAGCCGGCCAGTGCGGTCAGCAGCAGCTCGACCGGCCGGATACCGGCTTCGTGCCCGCCTACATCCTTTGACGAGTCGAGCGGGATGCTATACCCATTGCTGCTGTACGCGGTGAAAATCATGTCGTCGCGCAGGACGAGCCGGGTGTTGTACTTTTTTGCCATGATATCCGTATATCCTCTTTGTGCTTCTTGTTCTGCCCTTACAGCGATTGTAGCAACGCGGGCGGGAAATGGCCGAACCGTTCGTTCAGATGCGAGACGCCGGGCGGCGGTTGCACGCAACGCCGGTGTGGCCGCCCGCATCTAACAGGATGGGTCCGCACACTTGGGATGGTTGCCATGCTGCGTTAAGATAGGCAGCATCGTTTCAATGGTAGCCTGAAGAGTGTGTATGTCCCAACAAGACGACAGCGAGCTGGTCGCGCGGTTGAAAGCCGGGGATCAGACGGCGTACGCGCAGTTGGTCAACGATCACGCCGCGCGCATCTATCGCCTGGCATTGCGGATGATGGGCAACGAAACGGATGCTGAGGATGTGCTGCAGGAGACCTTCCTGAGCGCGTTCAAATCCATCGACAGCTTCGAGGAGCGTGCCAGCCTGAGCACATGGCTCTACCGCATCGCGACCAACGCCGCGTTGATGCGGCTCCGGCGCAAGGAGCCGGAGCTGGTCTCCGTCGAAGAGCCGGTTGAGCGTGACGACGGCGATCTGCTGCCGCGCCAGTTTTTCGACTTTTGTTGCCTGCCGGAAGAGGATTTCCTGCGGGCAGAGGCGCGGGCCGAGATGCTGCGCGCGATTGACGAGCTGCCGGCCACGTTGCGGAGCGTCTTCATTCTGCGCGATGTCGAGGGGCTTTCGACTGAGGAAACAGCAGCCGCCCTGGATCTGTCGATCTCTGCGGTCAAGAGCCGACTGATGCGCGCCCGGCTCAAGCTGCGCGAGCGCCTGGCGACGTACTTCTCGCAAGGTCCGGTGATCCCAGAAACGAGGCAATGATCCTATGAGTACCGTTCACCTGCAGCACGAACACAACCGTGAAACCTGCCGCCAGTATCTGGAGTCGCTGGGAGATTATGTCGAAGGGACACTGGCCGCCGAGCTGTGTCGCGAGATCGAGGCGCACATGGCTGTCTGCGACAACTGCCGGATCGTGGTGAACACCCTGGCGAAGACCATCACGCTCTACCGCCAGATGCCTTCCCCCGAACTGCCCAACGCCGTGCGCGAGCGTCTGTTCGCCGTCCTCGACCTGGCGCCCTATTACCGACCCGGTCCGGAATCAGGCGACAAACTGGACTCGGTGAGGTGAATCCTTTACGGCGTGGCTGCATCTAAGTCTAAGGATTCGGAAATAGAGACTACGGCAAGACGCAGCCAAGCTATCAGAGGGTGCTATGTCAAAGACTGCTGACGAAGCCAAGAACAAGAAGAAGAAACAAAAGCGCGTGATCATCTTCACGACTCCGTCGTGCCCACACTGCAACCGTGCCAAGCAGTATCTGCGCCAGCGCGGCATCCACTTCCGCGACGTAGATGTCAGCCGCGACGCGGTGGCAGCCCGCGATATGGTGCGCCGTAGCGGCCAGCACGGCGTGCCGGTACTTGATATCGGCGGGCGAATTGTCGTCGGGTTCGACCGGCCCAAGATCGACCAGTTGCTTGAGCTGTAGGGTGGTGCGATGCGGGTGACACTCGACATCCCGGTTGAGGAACTGGTCGCCGACTATCCCGAGGCGATCGGGTTCCTGGCCAAGCGCGGAATCTTGTGTGTCGTGTGTGGCGAGGCGTTCTGGGGTACGCTGGGCGAGTTGATGGCTCAGAAGGATATCGACAATCCTGAAGCGATTGTCGCGGATCTGAACGCCATGCTGGAAGAAGCGCGCCAGGCCGGGTGAGCGCCCGGCGGCGGAAACAAAATAGAACAGGCGGCTCTTGGCGGGCCGCCTGTTGTTTTGCGGGTTTTACCCTGGGGCGGGTTGCTAGGGGCGATACGGCTCCACCGGAAGATCGGCGCGTAGCCAATCCTGAATTCCGCCGCCGATGTTGTAGACGGATGAGAAGCCCATCTGAACGAGCGCTTCGGACGCAACCCGGCTGCGGTTGCCGCTGTTACAGATCACGTACACCGGCCGATCCTGAGGGAGCGCGCTCTGGGCACGCCGGGTGATCTCGTCCAGGGGAATGAGCACGGCGCCCGGTGGGACGCCCGTTGTCGCCCATTCCTGCGGCGTGCGCACGTCAACGATCACGGCGTCAGGGTTTGCTTCCAGCGCGTCGTACGCTTCGCGCACGCTGACCGTTGTATATGTGTTCGGCGCCGCCTGGGCCACTCCCGCCGCCGGCGGGGCGTTGGTCGGTGCCGGAGCCGGATTGTCCGAGCCGCAGGCGGCCAGGCCGAGCGCCGCAGCGACGATTACCAGGACAAAAAGCAGCCAACGTCTGTTCTGCATAGCGGGCGTTTCCTTCCTCTACCGGGCCGCGCAGTGGACCCTATCGCTCGACTTCCGGCGTGGGGACGTTGATTCGGGCGCGCCGGTCTACAATCATCCCCCGACACATATCGTCTGGGGGAACGACGCCGCCCGCCAGCACCAGGCTGCCGGCAACGGTGGCTCGCGCTCCGACTACCGCGCCAGACTCCAGGTACACATCCGGGCCGAGCCGTGCGCCGTCGCCCACGCTCACGTTAGGATCGATGCGCACCGGCGGGATAAGTTGCACCGTAGGCGGGAGATCGCTGTGGATTGCTGCGGCACCGTCCCCGTGCAGCAGCGCCAGATTGATTGCCAGCAGGTCTGCTTCGCGCGTCAGGTGTAGCCGGTGGCCGGTCGTCACATAGCTCACCCGCCGCCCGCCGGCCAGCGCTGCCTGGATTCCGCTGACGATCTCGCGCTCGCCCCGGCCGGATACCGGGACGTCGGGCAAATAGCCGAGAAAATCGTGCGAGAAGGCATAGAGCATGATGGCCGCCCACGTGCCGCGCGGCTGAGCGGGTTTTTCTTCGATAGCCGTGATCCAGTCGCCTTCGACCACGACCCCCGCCGAGCGCCGGATTTCGTCGGGCGTCGCCGGGAGCAGGCTCAGCGTGGCGATGGCGTCCGGGTCGGCGGCGTGGCGGGCGATCAGGCGGGCGACGTGTTGCGGGAAGGTGAGGTTGTCCACCGCCGACAGCAGAAACGGTCCGTCGAGATGCGGAGCGGCGAGGGTCAGCGCGTCCACCGTGCCGGTAGCGTGTGCCTGAACCGCGAAGCGAATGTCCAGGGCGGGCAGCGCGGCACGGGCGAAATACCCGGCCATGCCGCCATCGTCGGGTCCCACAACGATGACGAAGCGCCGGACACCGGCGGCGGCCATGTGGTCCAGCACGTGCGCGACGATCGGTTTGCCCAGCACCGGCAACATCGACTTGGGGCGGTCTTGCGTGAGCGCACCCAGGCGCGTGCCACGCCCGGCGGCGAGAATAACGGCCTGTTGAATCACCAGAGAGCGTCTCCTGCGCGTCTGCAGAGCACAGCGGACGCATTATAGCACACCGGGCGATTCCACGGAACAGCGCGTAGCGCCACCGAGGCGGCCTGTGCTAAACTGGTGCGAGACGGGAGTTGGCGCATGGCACTTCACTGGTTGGCTGACTGGCTGCGAAGCGCCGATCCGCGGGTGCGCGTCGATGCGTTGCGCGTGCTGGCGATGGTCGAAGAGACGCGCGCGCTGGACGCGGCGAGCTGGATCGCGGCGCACGATCCGGAGCCGGGTGTCCGCAGCGTGGCGGAGTGGTCCGCTGCCATTCTGCGCGATGCGCAGGCGCGCGGCCACTCGACCGCGAAGGCGATCGAGGCGCTCTATCAGCCGAAGCCGGCCCCCGACCGCGAAGCACATTTCCTGCTGGGGCTGGAAGCGGTGCCGGGCCGCAGCCGGGCGCAGCAGATCGCGATCGAGCACATCTACGAGCGCCACCTGGAAGAGGCACTCTCCATGCGCCAGGCGGACGCCGCGCCGCCGCAGCCTGCCCCCGCCAGCACCCCGCGCGATCTACCGCGCGTCGAGAGCCTAGACGATTTTGCCGCGCTACTTGACGCCGGGCTGGTTCATCTGCGAGTGGAGCGATCCGATGACTGAGCAGGCTGGCGCGCTGGCGGTCTGGTTGGCACGGTTGCGGTCGGATGATCCCGCCGAACGCGAAGCGAGCATCCGCGCTCTGGAATTGCTCGGCGATCCGGATGCGTTGCCCGCTCTGGCCGCCGTCTTCGCCACCGATCCAGACCCGGCGCTGCGTCTCAAAGCGCAGACTGCCGGCAAGGCGATCTACTACGCGGCGCTGCATCGCTCGCGTGAGATCGGCGGCGCGTCCGAAACGGAGCAGCAACTGGCCGCTGAGATTCTGGCGAAAGCTCGCGCGCGCAAGGCAGACCGCCGTCTGCCCGAGTAGGGACGATCAACGCAAGCAGGGGGGCAGCAGAAGCATGCCGGTTACGGAACGTCTGATTCGCTATCATCTGGCCCGGTTGAAGGACAAGAACCCGCAGGTGCGCGTGCAGTCGATCCAAGAGCTGGCGCTGCTGGAAGCAACCGAGGCGTATGATACGCTCGAAGCGATCTACCGCAGCGATCCCGATCCGGATGTCCGTCGCGCCGCGCAACAGGCAGGACGGGTTCTGTTCCTCAAAATGCACCGGCGAGGCTGGCCGGGCGGCTGAGACCACGGGACAGTCAAAAAGCGGGCGCTTCCCGGCAGAGAAGCGCCCGCCTTCTCGTTCGCTCGGCGAACCGGTTACAGGTTGGCGAGCCGGTCGAGCACGGCCTGGCGGCTGGCGCTGAGCGCCGCGTGCTTGTCTCGCTCGCGCTGGACGACCTCGGGCTTAGCGCGGGTCGTGAAGTTCTCATTGGCGAGCAGCGCTTCGGAGCGCGCAAGCTGCTCGGTGATCTGCGCCAGTTCCGCTTCCAGGCGGGCGCGCTCGGCAGCCAGATCGATCAGGTCGGCCAGCGGCAGGTAGATCGCCACGTCGGCCACGACCACCGCCGCCGCTTTGTCTGGCGCGGCGCCGCCGTCGATCTGTGTCAGCTCGCCGACGTTGCACAGCCGGGCAAAGACGTGCTCGTGTGAGGTGATCAAATTGCGGTGAGCGCCTGCGTCCACCAGCGCGCCGATCTGCCGGCCCGGCTCGACCTTGTATTCGGCGCGCGCGTTGCGGATGCCCCGCACCAGCTCCATGAGGATACCGAACTCGGCTTCGGCTTCGGGGTCGATGAAGCGCTCGTCGGCGCGAGGCCACGACGCCAGGATCAGCGGGCGCTCGTCCACCGGCAGGAAGCGCCAGATCTCCTCGGTGATGAACGGCATGTAGGGATGCAGCAGTCGCAGGCTGCGGTCAAGCACATGCACCAGCACGTCGAGTGTGCGCTGGCGCGCGGCCTTGTCGTCGCCGTACAGCGCACTCTTGGCGATCTCGATGCTCCAGTCGGCGAACTCGCTCCACAGGAATTCCAAAATCTGGCGGCCCGCCTCACCGTACTGGTAGGTGTCGAACAGGCGCTGCACGCTGCCGATCAGGCTGTGTAGCCGGCTGAGAATCCAGCGGCTGGGCAGGTCGAGCGCGTGCGGATCCGTGATCGGCTGCGGCACGTAGCCGTCCAGGTTCGACCACACGAAGCGGGCCATCTGCCACACCTTGTTGCCGAAGTTGCGGCTGTATTCGATGCGGCTTTCGGACAGCTTCATATCGTTGCCGGGCGCGCTGCCGGTCAGCAACGTGAAGCGCAGCGCGTCGGCACCGTAGCGTTCCACCATGTCGATCGGGTCGGCCACGTTGCCGGCGGTCTTGCTCATCTTGCGCTCGTGCTCGTCGCGCACCAGCCCGTGCAGATAGACGGTGTGGAACGGCGCCTGGCCCGTGAACCACAGACCCATCATGATCATGCGCGCCACCCAGAAGAACAGGATGTCGTAGCCGGTCTCCATGATGTCGGTTGGATAGTAACGCCGGAGATCGGGCGTCTGTTCCGGCCAGCCGAGCGTGCTGAACGGCCATAGGCCGCTGCTGAACCAGGTGTCCAGCACGTCCGGATCCTGGCTGATGTTCGCGCTGCCGCAATGCGCGCAGCGGTCCGGGTCCTGGCGGGCGACCGTGATCTGCCCGCAGTCGGCGCAGTGCCAGGCCGGGATGCGGTGCCCCCACCAGAGCTG
>DYEN01000557.1 GCA_020725705.1 Anaerolinea sp. | reverse complement strand
TGACATCCCGGTTGGGGCCGGGCTGTCGTCGTCGGCGGCGGTCGAGGTTGTGATGATCGAGCTGGGTCTGGCGCTGGCGGGGGCGTCGCTTTCCAAGCAGGCGATCGCGCTGGGCGGGGTCGAGGTCGAGCACCGGTTCATCGGAATGCCGTGCGGCGTCATGGATCAGATGGCGTCGGCGATGGGCGTGGCGCAGCACGCGCTGCTGATCGACTGCCGTAGCCTGGAAACCACGCCGATCCCGCTTCCCGGCGGGATCAGCATCGTGATCATGGACACGGCCAAGCGGCGCGGGCTGGTCGATTCCGAGTACGCGCTGCGCCGCGAGCAGTGCGAAGAGGCGGCGCGGCGGCTTGGCGTGCCCGCCCTGCGCGACGTCACCCGCGAGCAGGTCGAAGCCGCGCGCGAGCGGTTGGGCGACGTGCTCTACCGCCGGGCGCGTCATGTCGTCAGCGAGAACCTGCGGACCAATGTCTTTGCCATGGCGCTGCGCAGCGGCGGCCTGAAAACCGCCGGACAGGCCATGCGCGAGAGCCACGCCAGCCTGCGCGACGATTATGAAGTAAGCTGCCGCGAGCTGGACATTATGGCGGACCTGGCGAACGCCCAGCCCGGCTGTTACGGCGCACGCATGACCGGCGGCGGGTTCGGCGGGTGCGCCGTCGCGCTGGTCGAGAACGGCGCCGTCGACGCCTTTGTACGGGCCGTTGCCCCGGCGTACCAGGCGCAGACCGGCCTCACGCCGCAGTTGTATGTCTGCCAGGCTGCGGCGGGCAGCGGCGTCGAGCGTTTTTAGCCGGTCCGCCTGACTCGATGGCTGACACTCCCGCGCCCGCGCGCGGCAACTGGCGCGAAGTCGCCGCCATTTTCCTGCGAATCGGTCTGACGGCGTTCGGCGGCCCGGCGGCGCATATCGCCATCATGCGACACGAGCTGGTCGAGCGCCGCAAATGGGTCAGCGAGGCGCACTATCTCGATCTGCTTGGCGCCACCAACCTGATCCCGGGTCCCAACTCCAGCGAAATGTCGATGCACCTGGGCTTTGTGCGTGCCGGTTGGATCGGCCTGCTGGCCGGTGGCGTAGCGTTTCTGCTGCCGGCGATGATCATCGTGCTGGGGATTGCCTGGGGATATGTCCGGTATGGCACAACGCCCGCCGTCGAGTGGCTGCTGTACGGCATCAAGCCGGTGACCATCCCCCTGATCGTGCTGGCACTATGGGGATTGGGGCGCAAGGCCGTTAAGGGGGCCACAACCGCGCTGGTCGGGCTGGTGGCGCTGGCCGCTCACCTGGCCGGGGTCAACTTCGTGATTGTGCTGCTGGCGGGCGGCGCGGTGGTGATGCTGGCGGATAATGCGCGGCCTCTGCGGCCCGGCGCGGGCAGGGCGCTCTGGCTGCCGCTGCCCCTGCTGGGTGGGCTGGCATCCGGCAGCGCGTCCGGCTTCAGCCTGTGGAACATGACGCTGATCTTCCTCAAAATCGGCGCGCTGCTGTATGGGTCGGGCTATGTCCTCTTTGCTTATATGCAGGCCGATCTGGTCCAGGCGAACGGCTGGCTGACCGAGCAGCAATTGCTGGACGCGATCGCGATCGGCCAGTTTACGCCCGGTCCGCTTTCCACCTCGGCCACGTTCATCGGCTATGTCCTGGGGGGTGTGCCGGGCGCCGTGCTGGCGACCGCCGGGATCTACGCCCCGGCGTTTGTGGCGGTCGCGCTCAGCAACCCGCTGATCCCGCGCATCCGCCGGTCGCGCTGGGCCGGTGCCTTTCTGGACGGCGTCAACGTCGCTGCGCTGGCGCTGATGGTCGGCGTGACGTGGGAACTGGGGCGCGCCGCGCTGGTCGATCCGTTCACCGTGCTGATCGGGGCGGTTGCGGCAGCGTTGCTGGTGCGCTGGCGGATCAACTCGACGTGGGTGGTGCTGTTCGGCGCGGTGATGGGACTGCTCAGCGCGGCGCTGTAGAGCAAAAGAAAAGCCCTGTCCCATGCGTGGGACAGGGCCACCGTTGACCGATCAGCAGGG
This sequence comes from Anaerolinea sp., assembly GCA_020725705.1. GTDB lineage: Bacteria > Chloroflexota > Anaerolineae > Aggregatilineales > Aggregatilineaceae > DYGX01. The sequence goes on along the minus strand of DYEN01000557.1, from coordinate 28,295 downwards.
GACGCTAGTCGTCGTCTTCCTCATCGTCATCATCATCGTCCCCGTCGTCATCGTCGTCATCGTCGTCATCGTCGTCATCGTCGTCATCATCGTCATCGTCATCGTCATCATCGTCGTCATCGTCATCATCGTCGTCTTTATCGTCTTCCGATGACTCGACCGCTTCGGTTTCCGGTTCGATCTCAGCGGCGGGGGCAGCTTCTTCCAGCTCGGCTTCCGGCTTCGCCTCGGTGGCCGTCGCGGCTTCTTCCAGCGCGGCTTGCGGCTCTGCCTCAGCAGTTGCCTGAGGCTGGCTCACAAGTTCTTCGCCGGCATAGTCCTCGGCGAAGAACTGCCAGTCCTGGTCCATATATTTGGCCGAGTCCACCTGGCGCAGCGACAGCCCCAACCGGCGCTGCTCTGCGTCGATCTTGACGATGCGCAGCGTGAGCACATCGCCTACCAACACGACTTCGCGCGGGTGGCTGACGCGGTAATCGGCCAGCTCAGAGATATGGATCAGGCCCTCGATCTCGGGCGAATCCACCAAGCGGGCGAACGCGCCGAACTTCGTCAGCTTGGTCACCGTCGCCTGGACAAGCTGCCCGATCTTGTACTGGGCCACCACATCGTCCCATGGGTCGTGTTCGCGACGCTTCATGCTCAGGCCGATGCGCTTGCGCTCGGGGTCGATGCTGATCACCTCGACCTCGACTTCCTGCCCGACTTCGAGCACCTCGCGCGGATGCGTCACGTGCTTCCACGAGATCTCGGTCAGGTGCACCAGGCCGTCGGCCCCGCCCAGATCGACGAACGCGCCGAAATCGGCCACGCTGATGACCCGACCCTTGCGCACCTCGCCGATTGTCAGGTCCTTCAGCAAGCGCGCTTTCTGCTGCTCGCGCGCCTCGCGGGCAGCGGCCCGCTCGGAGAGGATCAGGCGATTGCGGCTGCGGTCGATCTCGACGACCTTAACCGCGATGTCTTCCCCGACCATGTGGCCCCAACGTTCCTCGGGGCTATCGCCCACGGCGCGGCGCTGGCGGTCGCGGCTGACCTGGCTGGCCGGCACAAAACCGCGCACCTTGCCGAAGCGCACGATCAGGCCGCCCTTGTTATAGCCGGCCACCTTGCTGAAATACACTTTCTGGTTCTGGTAGTGTTCTTCTGCCAGACGCCAGTTCTTTTCTTCCTCAGCGCGCGCGAGCGAGAGTACCGGGCGCCCATCCGAGCCGCGTGCTTTGAGCACATACGCCGTTACCGGGCTGCCAACGCTGAGCGCTTCGAGCGCGGCGCGATCCATACGCTCCAGTTCGCGGCTGGCTACCACGCCCTGAATGCCGTCGCCCAGGTCGACCAGGACTTCGGTCGGGCTGGTGTCCAGCACGATGCCATCCACGATCTGGCCCTTGCGGACAGGCGGCTCTTCGCCTTCCTCTTCCTCAGCTTCGGCGTCCTCGTCGGCCTCATCGGCGTCGACAGCTTCCTCGCCGGCGCCGGAGTCATCACGGGCGTCCGCCGTATCGCCGGCGTCCGCCTGATCGACCGCTTCGGCAGCCTCGTCGACGCTTTCGGCAGCCTCGTCGACCACCTCGTCCGCCTGGTCCGCGCCCTGGGCGAGGCCGGCCCCGCTGTCGTCCTCGGCCAGGATATCGGACTCCGCTTCCGGCTCAGGCGCGGATCCCGTGGCGTCGGGATCCTCTTCCCACTGCGAATACTCGTCGTGGGCCATCATCCCAGGCTGTTGCTGGGAATCGGCGGTAGGTTGCTCGGCGGCAAACGGATTATCGGGGAGCCGTTCATCACCGAGGCTCGGGTTGTTGGACTGCATGAGGTTAAATCTCCGGTACCTGCAAACGCGCTGGCATTATACACTCAGGACAGGTAATTATCAAACGAATCGCGCCGGTTTTCCAGAATTGCTTAATCATTGAGAAAGAATTGTCCTCGGCGCATCTTTCAAGGTAACAAGGACGCGATGGCGCGATCGGCACGCGCTGAACCGCCCGCAGTGGTTCCGCGCTGCCCGATCTCGATCATCCCGCGCCCGCTGCCCGGACGCCATCGGCGCGCACCTGGCGATATGCTGTTGAAAAGCTGTCGATAAACTGCCGATAAGCCGGCAACAAGCTGTAGACAGGATGTGGATGAATCCGCCATCACAGTCCGCAACCTGTCAGCAACCGCGCTCCGGGTGTGCATAACCGGCGGCAGCCGGTTGAGCGGCTGTCGATAAACCGCACGGGACTTGTGCATAACCTGTGTATAACTTTAGTGCCCGGTGCCCGGCGCCTACCCGCTCCATCCGTCTGAGGGTGCAAGGCGCTGGCGCCGTTTGTACAGCGCGACCAAAACGGCCCTGCCCGGACCGGAGCGGGTGCGTTATAATCAAAACGCTCGTGCTATCGCATACACAGTGATCCGAGGCCAATCGTGCGACAAGCTGTCTATCCATTTACCGCCATCGTCGGCCAAGAGCGCATGAAACGCGCCCTGATCCTGAACGCCGTCAATTCCAGCATCGGCGGCGTCTTGATTCGTGGTGAGCGCGGCACGGCCAAGTCGACCGCGGCGCGTGCACTGGCGGCGCTGCTGCCGGATATCGAAGTGGTGGCGGACTGCCGGTTCAATTGCGACCCAAAGCACCCGGAGCGGCTGTGCACCGAGTGCCGCGAGCGGCTGGCGCGCGGCGAGGAGCTGCCTGTGAAGACCCGCCGCACCCGGCTGATCGATCTGCCGGTGAGCGCCACCGAAGACCGTGTCGTCGGCACGCTGGACATCGAGAAGGCCATTCAGAAGGGCGAGCGTCACTTCGACCCCGGCGTGCTGGCCGCCGCCAACCGGGGCATCCTCTATGTGGACGAAGTTAACCTGCTGGACGACCACGTGGTCGACCTGCTGCTTGACTCGGCGGCGATGGGCATCAACATCGTCGAGCGCGAGGGCATCAGCTTCCAGCACCCGGCGCGCTTTATTCTGGTGGGGACGATGAACCCCGAGGAAGGCGAGCTGCGCCCCCAACTGCTGGACCGCTTCGCGCTGTCGGTCGAAGTACACGGCCTCAGCAATCCCGCCGATCGCATGGCGATTCTGGAGCGCCACATCCAGTACGACGCCGACCCCGAAGGCTTCCGCCAGCAGTGGCTCCCCCAGGAGCGCGAGCTGTCCGAACGGATCGAGGCCGGGCGGCGCATTGTGGATGACGTCGAGTACACCCGGCGCGACCTGTTTACCATCGCCAACCTCACCGCCAGCCTGAAGGTGGACGGCCACCGCGCCGATTTGGTGATCCTGAAGACTGCGCGGGCGCACGCGGCGTTCGAGGGCCGGACGCACGTTACCGAGCGTGACATTTTGCTGGCCGCCGAGCTGGCGCTGCCACACCGCCTGAAGCGCGGTCCGTTCAGCGAAACCACGCTCTACGAAGGCGAGCTGGAAGAGCGGCTGGAGAACATCGCGGAAACCTACGACAAGGACCAGGCCGTCGAGGTCCGCTCCAGTGTCGAAGACCCGGCCGGAGCCACGGAAAAAAAAGTCAGCGGCTGACCGACGCAACCGGTCAGCCTGACGACGAAACCACACATACTGAGGCACCGCCGGCCCCTCAAGATATCTTCAACAACCCCCAGGACGCCCACTGGTGGGAAGGGGGTAAGCGCGTCGACCCCGGCCAGGAGTTCACACCGCGCCGCCTCGACACGCCGCTCGACCGGCTGACGCGGCGCATTCCGGGCCGCCGCAGCCGCACGCGCACCGAAAGCAAACATGGCCGCTATATCCAGGCGCGCCCTATCCGCAGCCGGCACGACGATATCGCGTTCGACGCCACGCTGCGCGCCGCCGCGCCGCACCAGCTTGAGCGCGAAAAGAACGGGCTGGCCTACGCCATCCGCCCGGACGATCTGCAGCGCAAGATCCGCGTTCGCAAATCCGGCAACCTGATCCTATTCGTGGTTGATGCGAGCTGGAGCATGGCCGTCGCCGAGCGCATGAACGCCACCAAAGGCGCGATTATGTCGCTGTTGACCGACGCCTACCAGCGGCGCGACCGCGTGGGGCTGGTCGTCTTCCAGAAAGACCGCGCCTCGCTTGTCCTGCCGCCCACCAACTCGGTGACGCTCGCCAAGAAGGCCCTGGCCGATATCCCCGTGGGGGGCAAAACGCCGCTCTCAGCCGGGCTCTGGCTGGCGCATCAAGTCTTCCACAAGGAAAAGCTCAGCCACCCGGATGTGCTGCCGCTGATGATCCTGTTAACGGACGGCGCCGGTAACGTCTCGATGACGCATCTGCCGCCGCTCGAAGAAGCGCGGCGCATCGCCGAGGCGATCAAAGAGGACGAGATCCGCAACGTCACGATCAACATGGAGCACGCGGCGTTCGACCAGGGGCTGGCGCAGCAACTTGCCGACTGGCTGGGCGGCCCGTGCTACACGCTCAGCGAGCTGAAGGCTGCCTCGCTCTATCAGGCCGTGCGCGACGAGCTAGACCAGTAGCGGGCCGCCCGCGCGCCGCCAAGCACGCTCCACCTGCCGGGGCGTGTTTTTCGTTTGGCCGGGTTCTGAGTATCATCAAACGGCGTCAAGATTGAGGAAAGCCGTCATGCTCCGTCGTTTGCTACTGTCTGTCACGCTGGTGCTGATACTCGGCGCGGCCCTGCCCACTTGGGCCGGTTCACCGGGCCGGAGCGCTCCCACCCCGACCGTGCCCGGCGTCCTGCCCGCGCCCGGCGCGCCGATTGTGTCCACCGCTGCCGCCTCGCCCGTGCCGACCATCACGCCGTTTGGCGGCGGGGGAACGCCCGTCCCGATGGACGGTTCGGGTGCGGACCGCGGGATCCTGCCCACTGCCACGCCAACGCTCACCCCCACTCCGCTCCCGGCGCCGCGGTTCACGTTGCTGCTGATGGGTGGCGACCGGCGGCCCGGAGAACCGGAGAGCTTCTTCCGCACCGACGTGATGATGCTCATCAGCCTGGACCGTGTCAACCGGCGCGTCGGCGTGCTGAGCATCCCGCGCGATCTGTACGTGACCATCCCCGGCTATCGCAACGATCGCATCAACACGGCCTACGCTGCCGGGCAGTTCAGCGGGCGGGGCGGCGCGCTGGCAGCTCAGACCGTCAGCTACAACTTCGGCGTCCCGGTTGACGCCTACGCCGTGTTCGATTTTGCGGCCTTCGTCGCCCTGATCGATGTCATTGATGGGATCGATGTGCTGGTGGAGCAGCCGATCGCCGACCCCACCTATCCCGACATGTCGTATGGCTACGACCCGTTTTATCTGGACACCGGGTGGCAGCATCTAGACGGCGCTACGGCGCTCAAATACGTGCGCAGCCGCCACAACTCGGACGACCGCGAGCGCATGCATCGTCAGCAACAGGTGATCGCTGCGGTCCGCGCCAAGATCGACGAGCTGGGTCTCGCTGCGGCGCTGATCGAGTTCGCCCCGGCGCTGTGGACGCAGCTTCAGACCAATGTAGACACCGACCTCAGCCTGCCCGATCTGCTCCGTCTGGCTGCGGAATTCAGCGCCATCCCCGCCGACAACATCACCTACGGCGTGCTGAGCTATCCCTATGTTTACGCCGCCATGATCGACGAGCAGTCGGTCCTCGTGCCGGACTACGCTGCGATCCGCGGTCTGGTGGCCCAGGTTTTCGGGACGGCCTATGGCTGGTGATCCCGCCACGTCCGGCGTCACGCCGCCGTCCGGCCGCTCGCTGGCACGCCTGTCACCGCGTTGGGCTGCGCCCGATCGCGGCCGGGAGTGGCAGGGGATCCTGCTGGTTATCGCCGGGGCGATCTGCTTCAGCACGGCGATCCTGTTCGTGCGGCTGACCGAGGGGATGAGCGTCGGCAGCATCACCTTCTACCGCTCGTTGTTCGGCTTTTCGTTTCTGTGCCTGTTCCTGCCGCGCAACCCGGCAGCGCTGCGCGTCCGCATCTACCGCCCGGCGGTGGGACGTCTGGCGCTGTTGGGATTGATCGTCGGGCTGACGGCCGGGCTGTTCACCTACGCGATCCAGCACACCACGGCGGCCATCGCCGCCCTGCTGGTCAACTCCGCGCCGGTGTATGTCGCCATACTGGCGCCGCCGCTGCTGCACGAGCCACCCGCACGCTATACCCGCGTCAGCATCCCACTGGCTGCGATTGGGATGGTGATGCTGACCGATCCCGGCGCGATCAAGCTGGACTGGGCGACGCTCGACGGCGTGGTTGCCGCTGCCCTGTCGGGGATCACCTACGGCCTGGCGATGATGCTGGGGCGCCGGCTGCGCCACGACGTCAGCGGCTACACACAGACGCTGTGGAGCCTGGGCATTACCACGCTGATGATGCTGCCGTTTGCGCTGCGTACCTCGCCGGACGTCGTGGCCGACAACCTGGTGATCCTGATCCCGCTCGGCGTGTTTTCGCTGGGGCTGTCGTACCTGTTCTATTTCATGGGGCTGGAGCGTGTCAGCGCGCAGGTCGTCAGCGTCGTGTCGCTCTTCGAGCCGCTCAGCGGCATCCTGATCGGGCTGATCGTCTTCGGCGAGACGCTGTCGTTGCTCGGCGCGGCGGGCGGCGCGCTGATTCTGATCAGCATCGTCCTGATCTCGCGCTGATAGATGCGGGGTGCAAAGCCACCGCCGGGACGCAGGCTAACGTCCCGGCGGTGGAGTCTCACGCAGCAAACTCAGGGGGTTTGATCGGCACCGGCGGGCGCTCGCGCCCCATGCTCTGCCGCAGCGCCCGTCCGTAGAGCAGCGTGATCGGTGCCAGCATCAGCCCGGACGCCGTCAGCGCGGCGCGCAGCGACACCCGGGCCCCCACCAGCCCAATCACCGGCCCCCCGGCGATCTGACCGATAGCGTTGACCTGCCCGGCCATCGAGAACATCGTCGCGCGCACGCCGGACTCAATGTTCCGGTTGAGCCACGCTTGCTCCAGCGGACCGGAGACATGCCGCAGCGTCACCATGATGAAGTACGCGGCCATGCCGGCGGCGAAGGTCGGCGCCAGGGCAAAAGCGATCAGTGAGGCGGACATCCCCCCGGCGAACACGATCAGAGCGCGGCCCACAGCGCGATTGCTGTTCACATCGATCTGCCACCGCACCAGTTCCGTCGCCGCCAGCCCGATCAGCATGGACACCACGCGGAACAGGCCAAACCACACCACCACCGTTAACCCACCGACCGCCGGCAGCCCCAGGTTCTGGATCACGTGGGGCGTCCACAGGCGGTCAAAACCTTCGCTGAACAGCCCGGTGATCGCGGCGATACCCAGAAAGGTGAGTAGGATGCTACGGCGTCGGACCAGGCGCGCGCCCTCGCGGAAGGTCCGCACCATGTCGTGTGCCGTGCTGCGCTCGTCGCGGGGGGTCGGCACAAAGCCGGTCTCGGGCATAAACAGCGCCAGCAGCCCTGCCAGCACGACAAACGCCGCGCCGCCCGCCACGATCGGAAGTTGGATGTGCATGCTGCCCAGCACCACGCTGCCAGCGATCCCCAGCAACCCGCCGATCGAGCCGATCTGTGCGCCACGTACGAACGCCTGCGCGGCGCGCTCTTCGCCGACTTCATCGGCGATCCATGCCTGGGTCGCGCCGCTGGTGAAGGTCGCGCCCAGGCCCCATAGAACCTGAGCCAGCAGCACCGGCAGGAAGGCCGGAAACGCGCCCTCGAGCATAAACCCCAGGCCGATCAGGATCAGGCCGATCAGGATCGAGAGGCGCCGGCTGTAGAGGTCCGCCACGATCCCGGTCGGCACCTCAAAGAGAAAGATCACGGCCTCGAGGGTCGTGCCCATCAGCACAAGCTGGAACGGGTCGAGCTTGACCACCGTGACCTGGTACACCATGTTCACGGTGAAGATAAGCCCGTAGAACAGCGCGGTCGCCCCTTCGAGCAACAGGAAGACCGCGAAAGCATCACGTTTGCGAGTCAAGGCACGCAAGGGTGGACAGTCCTTTCAAGTCATCCGAACGATAGGATCAGGCGCTTCGCGACTCCGGCCACAACTCGCCGTTGTCTAACGACGCGCGCCCCGGAATCAAACAGCCACAGGGAAGGGAGCGCTCCTGTGGCCGCCGGATGTGTCGGACTCGTTGAAAGGCGAGGAAGGCTACCAGGCAATCAGCAGGCGCGCTCGCACGGCACAATGATGCGGCGTGTGCGATAGGCGAGTGCTGATGTCATAGCGCCGTTACCTCAACTAATAAGAAAGCGGACGGGCGCATCGTACCACATTCCCCGCGCCTGTGTCAAGAGGTGGAATACCGGTTAGTTCAGCGCGAACGAGCAGCGCCCCGGCGCGACCGGGCAGGCCGCCAGCCGCTGCCCGTTGCGGCTGACGTTAAACGGCGCACCCAGCCAGGGCCGGTCCAGCGGATCGACGGTGATCGCTCCGCGCACGTAGCGGCAGTCCGACGGCGCAGGCGGATCGGCCGGCTCATTCCACGCCCAGACCTGTAGGCAGTCGCGCGCGGCGAACGCCTGCAGCGAACCGCTCAACCAGGGAGTCTGCCACGCGCCAATGGGCAGGCGGCGCTCCCCCTGTTCCAGCAGCAGCCCGGTCAGGTCGAGCGCGCGCCCGGCGCTGTTCCAGATCGTCAGCGAGCGGGCGTCGTAGATCAGAGTCAGATCGCTGCCGCCGCGCGGTGTCGGGGTGGGGATGCCCGAACCGGGCGGTGGGGGCGGCGCGCTCGGCACAATGATCGGGGTGCTGCTGGGAGCGGGTGCGCCGGAGCGTGGCGTGGCCGTTGCGATCGCGGTCGGCGGCGGGGTCGCGGTGGGCGGCAGCGCGGCCAGCCCGGCAGGCACCAGCGCCGCGTCACGATCCAGCCGGACCTCGGTTAGCACATCGACCGTCCCATCCGAGATCATCACGAACAGCCGGTCGCCTGTGTTCTGCGGCAGCGGCAGGGTCATCTGCCAGGGCTGCCATCCGCTGCCCAACGGGCGGCCTTCTGCGTCGAAGAAGCGCACCCGGGCCGCGTCGTGGATCCAGCGCCCGCCGGTGGCATACATGTAGCGCTCATCGGACAGATACACCAGCCCCGCCCCCAGGTTGACCTGGGCCGGGAGCACGTTTGGCCGGGCTGCCAGCACGACAATGAACAAATAGCCGCTGCCGTGCTTCAACGCCGCCGCGCCGATCTCGCGATACACCGAGCTAAGCGCCGCGTTGCGGTGTATTTCCGAGCCTTTCCAGAAGCGCAAGGCAGCGGCCACATCCACCCCGTCATACGCAATTTCGGTGAGGGCAATCTGCTCGGGGTTGTTGTAGCTCGGCCAGTTGTACGGTGCGCGCCGGGCGCGCTCCTGCGGGCGCTCACCCTGGCGCCCCAGGTGAATATCTCCGCCTTCGGGCAGGGTGGGCAGCGTCAGCAAATAGGACGCCTGGGCGAGTGCCATCGCCCGCAGGGTATCGTTGGGCTTGAGCGGCCACCGCCGCTCTTCCAGCCGCCAGGCATTCAGCGCGGCAATGACGGCGGCCCCGGCGTCTCTTTCGCCGGGCGACTGAGCCGCAGCGGGAAGAGACCGGGATAGAAGCAGGAACAGGCAGAGCATGAGGCACGGCAACAATGAGCGTCGCATGGGAACCTCGTAGCGGTTGTATCGGTGATAAGTGTAGTATAAACCCGATCTGTCAGAAGCAAGCGATGGAGAGAACAAAAAAACCGGGCGACCTCGCGCCCGGTTCTCGTGCTACATTGCCCGGTGGTGCATGCGTGCAGAACGCGTTCAATCGGAGAACAGAATCTCAAGAAACGTGCCGAGATCGTCTTTCCCTTCAAGCACGCGCAGGTTAAACACTTCGGTGAAGCCGCAGTTCGCGCACGAAACGAACACGTAGCGGTGGGCCTGAATCTCCAGCAGGCGCGACAGGCCGGTTCCGGACATCGCCAGCCGCTCGGTGTGAGCGCCGTGCGTGCCGCAGCGCGGACAGACAAACTTCTCGGCGAGCAAATCATCCACACGGGCCATCGTGACCTCTCCTGGTCCGGCGCGGCAGCGGACGCCGCGCGCATCGTTACGATCCCTTACGTGCGGGATGGCTCACCGGTTGCGCGCCCGGCAGCCGGGCTAAGCGACGCCCAGCGCCTCTTTCAGCGCGTCTTTCATCACCTGCTCCGGCGCGTCGCGGCCGGTCCACAACTCAAACGCGATCACCCCCTGGTAGACCAGCATCGACAGCCCGTCGAGGGTGCGCAGTCCGCGCTCCCTGGCTGCGTGCAACAGACGCGTTTCGGGCGGGTTGAACACCACGTCGCTGACCAGCAGATCCGCCCTGGCCTGCGACAGATCCACATCGGGCATTGCGTCCACGTCCGGGTAGAGGCCGATTGAGGTGGCGTTGACCAGCAGATCGACATCGGGCGGCACAACGTATGTTCCGGTCCACGGCAAGAGCGAGACCGTTCCCCCGGTCCGGTGGCGCAAGTCGGCCACCATCTGCTCGCCGCGCAGGGGGGTGCGGTTGACGATGATCAGCTCTGCCGCGCCTGCCAGCACCAGCTCGGTGCTGACAGCCCGCGCCGCGCCACCCGCGCCCAGGATGACGACGCGTTTGCCTGTCGGGTCAAACCCTGCGTCGACCTGCAACCCGCGCAGAAAGCCTTTGCCGTCTGTGTTCTCGCCGATCAGATGATCGCCGACGCGCCGCACGGTGTTGACCGCGCCGATCATCTGCGCGTCCGGCGCGATCTCGTCCAGATATTGCATCACCGCCACCTTGTGCGGGATGGTCAGGTTGATGCCGCGCATCCCAAAGGCACGCACACCCCGGATGGCGTCTTCCAGGTCTTCCGGCTTGACCTGGATCGTCAGGTAGCGCCAGTTCAGGCCGACGGCGCGAAACGCTGCTTCCTGCATCACTCCGGTCGGGTTCTCGGCCACCGGGTCGCCCAGCACGCCGACCAGTTCGGCCTTGTAATTGACAGATCGATACTCACCCATTGTGCTCGGACCTCCCGAAAAAACACTTTCCCAAACCCTAAGTCAGCGCCAGCATAGCACAGAATCAAAAAGCGGGCGCGGCGTGCCACAGCTCACCCCGCCCGGACAACGTGCGCGCTTCGGCGCAGCGCTCTAGATCTCGCCGCGCGAGCGATACCAGGCGTAGGTATCGCGGATGCTCTGCTGGATCGGCACGCGCGGCTCGCCCAGCTCGCGCCAGGATTTGGCGCAGTTGTAGAACAGCATACGGGTGCTCAGGCGAAGCTGATTGCCCTCAAGCGGCAGCCGCACGCCGGCCCGGCGGGCCAGGTCGGCGAGAGCGGCGAGCAGCCAGACCACCGGCGCCGGCAGGGTAACCGGGCGGGCCGGCTTCCCGACTGCATCCGCCGTCAGGCGCATCCAGGCTTTGTGTGTCACATCGACCGCGCCCAGCAGGTAACGCTCGCCGGTACGCCCGCGCTCGGCGGCGGTGACATGGGCCGCGGCCACGTCGCGCACGTCGATCAGCGTGACCCCGCCGGGCGGGACGGTCGGCGGGACATGGTCGCGCGCCACCTCGATCACCGTGCTGCTCGAAATCTGGTTGAGGTCGCCCGGCCCCAGGATCACCGCCGGATTGAGGATCACGCAGTCCAGGCCGCGCCGGATCGCGCGGTAGACCTCGGCCTCGGCCAGAAACTTGCTGTGCCCGTACGGCGTCAGGCGTGGGTCCCAGTTGAAGCGCACCGTCTCGTCCACCGGGCGCAGATCGGTGCGGTAGCCGATCGAGGCCGCGCTGCTGGTAAAGATGACACGCCGGACGTCCATTTGCTCGGCGGCGCGTAGGACGTTGCGTGTCCCGTCCACGTTAACGCGATAGATCCAGTCCGGCTCGTTGCGCCAGTAATCCGCCACCGCTGCGGTGTGGAACACCCAATCGACCCCGTCCATTGCCGCCAGCAGCGAGTCGAAGTCGAGGATATCACCGATCGCGTGCTCGACCTCGAGATCGGCGATGGCGTCGAGCCGGCTGGTCGCGCGGCGCAGCACGCGCACCTGATAGCCGCGCTGCCGCAGCTCGCGCGCGATATGCGAGCCGACGAAGCCGGTCCCGCCGGTCACCAGAGCCTTGATCATATGCCGCTCCATCACACCCCGCGCAAACGGTGCCAGCCAATCCACATGCCGCCCCCAGTATACCGCAGCGCACTGCCCCGGCGAGAATCGGCGCCGGGAATGTTCCGGAGCGCGTAAATTCCCGGCCCATCCCCGCGCAGTCGATTGCTGATTGCCCCAGGCGCGGCTAGAATGAACGTACTGCGCCAGCCAACAGGCAAGGTCATCTACCATGGCACCCTTTCAGGCCGATCAGCTCGACCGGTGGACCAGACAGATCCAGGATGCGCTGGCCGGAAACAGCGGTCTGCGCGAAGGACTGACCGACGACGAGGCGCTCCCGCTCGTCAACTGGGGCGCGGAGCAGGCCCGGACGGTCGCGCAGCGGCTCGCCCAGGCTGGAGACGTTGCCCCCGACAGCGAGCAAATCGAAAACAGCGCCTACACGCTTGGCCGCCTGATGGCGCGCATCAACTGGGTGGTGACCTATCGCAACAAGAAAGACCCTGCCTGGCTGACGCGCACCTTCGCCAAGATCAACCAGCTCAGCCGCGAGGTGTTCGGGCCGGACGCGCCGGTGCTGTCCGACGACGAGATCGCCGCGTGGATCGCGGATCACCCCAATCGCAGCAATATCGACCTGTTGCGCGGATTGATCGCCCGGCTGACACCTGAGGGCGCTGTGCCGCCAGAAGCTCCACCCGCTGCGCCGCCAGAAGCCCCACCCGCGCCGCCCCCGGCCCCGCCGGACGCACCGGACACCACGCCGCCGGCACCGGACGCGCCTCAGCACGGTGAGCGGCCTGCCGGGTCGGAGCCGAGAACCGGCTTGCTGGGCCGGCTGTTTCGGGCGCTGCCCACCTTGCCGGAGTCGCCCGACGAGCCGGCAGAGGGCGACACCACCGAGGATACACCGCATCCACAAGGAGACGAGGGGTTATGACCCGCAACCGCTCAAGCAAGAGCCAGGGACCGACCGGCGGCCAGCGCGTCACGATCGGGACTGTGACCGGGCTGGTTGTGATCGGCATCGTGCTGATCGCGCAGTATGTGTTCAACATCGACCTGCTGAACCTGGAACCCGAAGAGACATCACCGGCCCCCATCGCGTCACCCGCCGTGACCGTCGCCCCAACCACCGCCCCAACGCCCTTCCCGACCATCGCGCGGACACCCGTCCCCACCAGTCCCGGCACGCCGGTCGCGAGCATCCCCGGCGGCGAGGCCGTGCCGATCCCCGGCGGCATCGACGGCGGCTGGTACCAGCTCTATTTCACCGCGCCGATCAACACGCGCGATGAAACGCGCTTCACCGGCTCGCCGGCTGAAGCGGCGCTGGTCAACGCCATCGACAACGCCACCAGCACTATCGACCTGGCGGTGTACCAGATGGACTCGCGCGCAGTCACCGATGCGCTGTTGCGCGCTCACGAGCGCGGCATTCAGATCCGGATCGTCACAGATGACGAATTCGGACTGGAAAGCCCCAACTCAACCATTGAGGAACTGGAGTTCGAGGGGATTCCCGTCCGATCCGACGCGCCGCGGCGTGCCTTTATGCACAACAAGTTCTTCATCATCGACGGGCTGTACGTCTGGACCGGCTCGACCAATATCACTCACAATGGGTTCTACAACAATAACAACAGCTCTATCCTGATCCGCTCGCGCCAGCTCGCCGAGAACTTCCAGGCAGAGTTCGATGAAATGTGGGCCGGGCAGTTCGGCCCCACCTCGCCGAACAACCTACCGAACCCGGTGATCACGGTCAACGGCACGCGGATCGAAACCTTTTTCGAGTCCGAGGGCAGTCCATCCTGGTCCGCCTATCCGAGCGATCCGGTTGACCGGCTGAGCGAGCTGGTGCGATCGGCGCGCACCGTGCGGTTCATGGCGTTTGTGATCACCCGCGAAGACCTGATGAACGTGATCATCGAGCAGTCTGCCGCAGGCGCGCTCGACGTGCGCGGCATCGTCGAGCGCAGCCAACGCCGCTTTGTGGCGCCCATGTTCTGCGCCGGGCTGGATATCCGCCAGGACGGCAACCCGGACATCCTGCACCACAAGGTCTTTATCTTCGACGACACCACGGTGGCGTTTGGGTCGTTCAACTTTACCGGCAGCGCGACCAACAGCAACGACGAGAACATGCTCATCCTGTTCAACCGCGACATCGCTCAGGCGTTCCTTGAGGAGTTCGCGCGGCGTTGGGCCGAGGCCGAGCCTGTCCCGTCCGAGGTTTTCACCTGCTGAGCGGGCGTAGCACACCATGAGCGACGCAGCCTCTCCCACATCGGCGGACGTGCTGAAAAGCCTCAAGTTGCTGCGCAGTGGCAGCGCCGACGAGCGCCGGCAGGCGATCGAGGTGCTGAGCCACGTCACCGACGACCCGCGCGTCCTCCAGGTGTTCGACTACCTGTATCAGACCGATCCGGACCCCGGTGTGCGCGAAGCGATCTGGCAGGTGCTCAGTCGCCGGGGGCCATCGGTTCCCGCCCCCTCACCGCGCACCGGTCACCGGACGCCGCGCACGCCGACACCCGGCGTGACCTTTCTGCTCAACCCCGCCAACCGCGCCCTGGTCCGCCAGCACATGAGCCGGGGTGCTGCTCCGGCCCCGCGCGGCAGCCGGGCGCTGAGCCTGCTGATGGGGGTCCTGCTGCTGGCAGCCGGGTTCCTGGGCGGGCTGGCCGCGCCGGCGTGGAACGACTGGTTCCGGCTGCGCCAGGACGGCGTCGCCACCCAGGCGGACATCATCGGACTTAGCGCACCGGTCGCCCCCGGGTCCGGCGGGACGCACACCGTCGCCTACCGCTTCCGCCTGTCGCCGGCAAACGAGAACGCGGACGCGCCTGAATTCTTCGGCGAGCAGCGGATCAGCGCCGACCTGCACGCCTGGCTGGCGGCAACGCGCCCCTCAACGGTATCGATTCTCTACCTGCGCGACGATCCGACTCGCTCGCGGCTGGACGCCGAGACGCCGGACGACACGCGCCGCGAGCGTCTGGCGATCCTGGCCGGGGGTGCGGCGGCGATCGCGCTGCTGGTCGGCGTGTTGAACTGGATCGTGCGCCTGCCCGGCCGGGGGACGCTGCGCGGGCGCCTGCTGCGCGGCCAGATCATCGCCGCCCAGACCCGGCTCGAACCGGACGGCAGGCGCCGCCTGACGGTGCGCTTCCGCTTCCTCTCTCCGGCGCGGCGCCCGATCACCAGCGAGGCCAGCCGCCTGCGCAGCGATCTTCTGCCCGGCGACCTGCCGGAACCCGGTACGCCTGTCCTGATCGAGTATCACAGCGACCGTCAGTTTCGCTTGCTCTGACGCGCTGCACGCCAGCGCGACCGTCCGCTGCGCAGGCTGAGGCCGGCACGGCGGCGGCAAATCCATGCCCCACCCTAGAAAATCCGTGCTAAACTTAGCATCACAGCGTTCGACGGTAGCCCGCGCGACATCTGTGCGCGCGTTCTAGAGAGGCAGAACGGCATGCCCTTTATTGAAGCCCCCACCACCTTCTACCTTGGCCGCCGCTTCGACCCTACCACTCGCCGGCTGATCGACGAGATCGTGTATTACGACTCGCGCGATCTGACCACACACGCGGTGGTGGTCGGCATGACCGGCAGCGGCAAGACAGGGCTGTGCATCACCCTGCTCGAAGAAGCGGTGATGGACAACATTCCCTCCATTGTGATCGACCCGAAGGGCGACATCACCAACCTGATGCTGACCTTCCCGGAGCTGCGCCCGGAAGACTTCGCACCCTGGGTCAACATCGACGACGCACGGCGCGCGGGCATGGAAGTCGACGAGTACGCGCAGGAAGTCGCGCAGCAGTGGCGCGACGGCCTGGCAAGCTGGGGTATCACGCCACAACGGCTGGCGCGGCTCAAAGAAAACGCCCGGTTCAGTATCTACACGCCCGGTTCGGATTCCGGCCTGCCGGTCAGCATCATCGACGCCATGCAAGCCCCGCGCGACGGGTTCGAAGCCGACGAAGAGCTGCACCGCGAGCGCATCAGCGGCATTGTGACCGCGCTGCTGGCGCTGGTCGGCAAGCAGGTCGAGCCGGTCAAGGATCGCGAGCATGTGCTGATCGCCAACATCTTCGAGCACGCCTGGCGCCAGGGCCAGGACCTGACGCTCGAAGACGTGATTCTGCGCGTGCAGAAACCGCCTTTCACCAAGCTGGGCGTCTTCGATGTGGACACGTTCTTCCCCGAAAAAGACCGCTTCAGCCTGGCGATGGACCTGAACAATATCATCGCCGCGCCGAGCTTCCAAAGCTGGCTGCAGGGCGAGCCGCTCGACATCCAGAGCCTGCTCTATACGCCCGAGGGCAAACCGCGCGTCAGCATCTTCTACGTGGCGCACCTGAACGATGCCGAGCGTATGTTCATCGTCACGCTGCTGCTTGAGAATATGCTGGCCTGGATGCGCACCCTCAGCGGCACAACCAGCCTGCGTTCGATCCTGTACTTCGACGAGGTCTTCGGCTTCTTCCCGCCACACCCGCGCAACCCACCCAGCAAAGAACCGCTGCTGCGGCTGCTCAAGCAGGCGCGCGCCTTCGGCGTGGGACTGGTGCTCGCCACGCAGAACCCCGGCGATCTGGACTACAAGGGCCTGTCGAACGCCGGGACGTGGTTCATCGGCAAGTTGCAGACCGAAAACGACAAGAACCGCGTGCTGACCGGGCTGGAATCGCTCCAGTCCGCCAATCATCCGTTCAATATCGACGACATCGACCGCATGCTGAGCAGCATCGACCCGCGTGTCTTCATCATGCACAACATCCACGACAGCGGCGGGGCGTTCCCCATGCACACACGCTGGGCGATGAGCTATTTGCGCGGGCCGCTCACCCGCCAGCAGATCCGCCAGTTGATGGCCGATCAGCGGCAGAAGCCCTATTATCAGACCTACGCCGAGCTTCAGGCGCGGCGCGCTGCACCCCCGCCCCCCGATCGCCTGCCGGAGCAGGGCGGGTCTCTTGAGACGCCCATCCTGGCCGGGTCAACCCCGCCCCCGGCCACTTTGCCTGAGATGCCCGAACCACAGGCCACGCCGCGCCCGGCGACCCTGCCGGACTTCGACGCGCCGCCGGTGCGGCCTGTCTCGCAGCCCGCCGGAGCCGGCGAGATGCCGCCTACTGAGCCGGCCCTGCCGACCGTCGTCGCTCCGCGCGCGCCGGAGCCTCAGATGGCGGGCCTCAACGCCGCCCCGCCGCCGGTCGCGGCGTCGATCAGCCAGTATTACCTGCCCCTGGAGCGCACGCCTCACCAGGCCCGCGCGCAGTGGCAACAGCAAACCGGGCTGACCGTCCCGGCTGTGGGGGACGCGCGGCTGGTCTACGGCCCTGTGCTGTTCGCCCAGGCTGATGTGCGCTACACCGATCGCAAAGCGGAGCTGACCTTCACGCGCACCTACGCCTACCACGTCCCGGATGTGGCGAAGGCCGGGCTGGTGCATTGGGACGAGCACGAAGTGCCACCGGTCGATCCCAAGCGCATCTCGCAGCAGCCGGCCGGCGACGCGGCTTATATGGATCTGCCGCCTGGGCTGGCGGATTCCAGGCGCCTAACCGCGCTCAAGACCGATCTGATCGAGACGATCTATCAGACGGCTAGCGTCGCCGTGCCCTACAACCCCATGCTGGAACTCTACGGCACGCCGGACATGCGCCGCCGCGACTTTCTGGTTCAGGCCCAGGCAATCGCCCGGCAGCGGCGCGACGAGGCCGTCGACCAGATCACGCGGCGCTATGCCTCCGAATTCGACAAGCTCGAGGGGCGCCTGCGCCAGATCGCGCGCGGGCTGGAAGGCGAGCGCCAGCAGCTTCAAGAGGCCAAAAACGAAGAATTGTTCACCACCGGCGAGGCGCTGCTTAGCCTGCTGCGCGGGCGCACGACGTACACGCTGTCGCGCGTCAGCCGCACGCGCCGCTACAAAGGCTATATCCAGGAAGACATCTACAAATCGGAAGCCCAGATCGCCGAACTGGAGCGCCAGCTCTACGAGAAGGAGCAGGAATTCCAGCATGCTCTGGCCGAAGCTAACGCCTACTGGGGCGAAGCGGCGTCGCTGGTCGAGGAATATCGCATCTCGCCGTACAAGAAGGATATCTACCTGAGCATTTTCGGCATCGGGTGGCGCCCGCACTGGCTGATCACGGCCAACGGGCAACCGCTTCTGCTCCCGGCCTGGAGCGGGTAACGGCATCCGGCGCTCGCGATTTTCCCCGCGCCGCGGGGCGATCGGCGTGATCGCCCCGCGATTTTTTCCCTCACACCCCGGCTTCTAACACTATCTGGCACTAAAGTACCAGTTAAATTGCCGCGCGTCGCCCGGTATAGCGTGTAGCTGGGCCGGTTCAGTGCTGCGCGTCTGCGCGGCGTTTAAGCATCCGTCTCACAGGTTACACCCACCGGCTGTCTTGAATCCGGACCTGAAGCGCCGGCCCCGGCCACATTCATGAGACGGAAAGACGAAGGAGAGAAAACACATGGTCGAACGGAAGCTCTTGATTGGAATACAGGCCATTCTTATCACGGTGGCGCTTGTGCTCGGTATGGCGATCTATATGCCCGCGCCAGTGGCGGTGCAAGCGCAGGATGGCGGCGACGACACCTTCGATGTAGTGGTCGAAATTACGGGTGAGGTTCAGGTCGTTACGGCAGGCTACATCGTGGTGGACGGTGTCCGCGTGGATCCGGCGGGCAAGTTTGACCCGCTGAGCCTCAAAGTGGGCGATGTCGTAACCGTCACCGGCTATCTGCTGAGCGACGACAGCCTCTTCACGCTGACGCTCGTGCTGGACGATGACGCAGACGACGACGGCATCCCCAACGACGCCGACAACTGTCCGACCATCCCCAACCCGGATCAGGCCGACAGTGACGGTGACGGCATCGGCGACGTCTGCGACCCGGACCTGGTCGACTCTGACGAGGACGGGTTCGTCGATGCGCTGGACAACTGTCCGGCCGTCTACAACCCGGACCAGGCCGACAGCGACGGTGACGGCGTTGGCGACCTGTGCGACCCGGACCTGATCGACACCGACAACGACGGTATTGTCGACGCGCTGGACAACTGCCCGCTGGTCGCCAACCATGACCAGGCGGACAGCGACGGTGACGGCATCGGCGACGTCTGCGACCCCGACCTGGTCGACACCGACGAGGACGGCGTGGTTGACGCCCTGGACAACTGCCCGCTGACCTACAACCCGACCCAGGCCGACAGCGACGGTGACGGCATCGGCGACGCCTGCGACCCGGACTTCATGGACGCCGATCAGGACGGTGTGCCGGATGCGGTCGACAACTGCCCGCTGACGCCCAACGCCGACCAGCTTGACAGCGACGGTGACGGCATCGGCGACGCCTGCGACCCGGACTTCACGGATACGGACAACGACGGTATTCCCGACGCGCTGGACAACTGCCCGCTGGTCGCCAACCATGACCAGGCGGACAGCGACGGTGACGGCATCGGCGACGCCTGCGACCCGGACCTGGTCGACACCGACGAGGACGGCGTGGTTGACGCCCTGGACAACTGCCCGACCGTCTACAACCCGGATCAGGCTGACGCTGACGGCGATGGTGTTGGCGATGCCTGCGATACCGACGACGAGGAAGAGTTCGACGTTTGCGTCGGTGCCAATCCGCACCCGGTCGGCGCCCGCCTGGCCGAAGCGTTTGACGTCTCCTACGGCCAGATCATGCAGTGGCACTGCGACGGCTTCGGCTTCGGCGAGATCGCGCGTGCGCTGATCCTCGGCGAGCTGAACGATCAGGACGTCAGCGCCCAGGACTTGCTGGATATGAAGAGTTCCGGCCTGGGCTGGGGCCAGATCAAGAAGGAATTCGACGTTCACCCCAGCGCCCTGGCGCCCGGTCAGGTCATCTCCGGGAAGGTCAAGTTCGTGACGGATGATGACGAGGGCGACGACGGCACAGACGACAGCGACGAGGTTGAGGTCGAGCCGATGGACGCTGGCCGTCCGCTGCCGCCTGGCCAGGCTAAAGACAAGGCCACCGGTAAGCCCGAAAACCCCGGCAAGCCCGAAACCACCGGCAAGCCCGAAACCACCGGCAAGCCGGACAAGGCGCCCAAGCCCGATAAAGCTCCTAAGGCTAACCCCGGCAAGGGCAAGGGCCGCTAAGTAACACGGAAGGCACGCGGTTCCGTCTACCCGGACGGGCCGCTGAGGCCCAGGTCCCTGTCAATACCCGGCTGACAGGGGCCGACCCCACTACCCGGCGGCGGGGCCACCCGAAGCCCCGCCGCTCACTTTTTCCTGTGCTCGTGCCTCAAGCGGTTCACCCGGCCGAAGGGATGAGCGTCGGCAGCCAGCCATCTCCTTCGGGCACGCCGTCCACAGCCCAACCGGTGCGCCCGTCAGATGTCTCGACCCGCCACCAGGTATAGCCGCTGCTAGAAACTGGCCCCTCGCGCACGATGACAATCGTGCGACTCGGCAACAGAAACAGCACCCCGTGCTCCAAACCGGGGCCGCTGCGCACCCGCAACATATCTCCGGCCGTGGTGTTGACCGCCGCGTAGCCGCCGATCGTCAGCCCGGTGGGCGCGGTTGTGGGCGTGGGGAAGACCGGCGCGGCGGTCGCCGTCGGCGGCAGAACGGGCGGCTCGCCGAGCATCGGCATCGGCGCAAACGGTGGCAAACCTTCGCCGCCGGTCAGCGGACTGACCCACACCGGCCGCCAGTACTCACCAAGCGCGCCGCTCCAGGCCTCGAATGTCTCGATCGAGCCATCCGGCATAAAGCGCCCATATCGCACGGCAGGCACCGCCGGTTCCACACCGCCACCCACCAGGTAGACGTAGCCATCCGGCGTGCCCCATACGTGGTATGTCTCGCCCTCAACCGGCAGCGGCATGCTGGTCCCCTCGCGGTCGAGCGCGAACCAGTCCGGCGGTCCCGGCGGCGCATAGGTCATGACTGCGAAGCGGCGCCCGTCGTCGATGAAAGCGGGGGAACCGAGGACAACCGCTCCGGCGTGATAGACCGGGTAATGGTCGCCCGACGGATTGGCGTACAGCACGACGTTGTAGAGGAAGCCCGGCCCTTCCAGCACGCCTTTCGGCAGATGGTCAAACTCGTCCAGATACAGCATCTCACCGGTTGGCAGAAGCAGATCCAGCACACCTTTGCCATGCAACCCTTCGATACGCACACTGCCATCATCCAACTGCCAGATCAGGCTGTGGTATTCTGGCCTGCCTTCTGTGCCGTACTGTACCGGCCGGAAGGCGATTCGTCCCGGCGTGGCAGGCGTCTGCATCTCGAACGTCACCACCGCCGGGATCGTGCCGCCCACATCGATCCCCAGCGCCGTAATGACCGGGTCGTCGGCGGTCAGGCGGTGCAGCACCGCGCCCGTCTGCGCGTCCATCACGATCAATTCCCAGCCTGGCCGGGGATCTGCGTCGAACGGGTAGTGATTGAACAGGCCAAACGCCACCTGCGACCCGTCCTCGCTGAAGGCGTATTTCTCCAGCCAGCACCCTTCCACCCGCCCGGACGCAACGTATGCGCCGCGATAGAGCGCGTCGTAGATGTCGTAGACGCGCACGGAGGTCACCCCGGCGTCATCGGTCAGGCAGGCGGCGAAACGGTCGCCAGTGCGGGAAAACGCCAGCGAGTAGGGCAGGCTCGAAACGCCGGTGGGCAGCGGGAACAGGTACGATTCGGGCGCGACGCCGTCCGGAAACACACGGACCAGCGCGCCGGTCGCATCGTTGTAGATCCAGGCAGACCACGGCCCGCCGCCTGCCGCGTGCTCGACCCCGCCGGTGACCGGCAGCAGCGCGGCGGCGATCAGGCCAAGCAACAGCAGCGGAACCACACGGTGCCAGCGAGAGAGATTCATGGTGTCCTCCGTGGGCTACGAGGGCCAGCGGCCCCAAGGCGCTGCTTTCATTCTAGGATAGATTGAGTTGCAGTGTAAAAAGGGGGAAAAGCATCGGGCGGCTCGCGGACCGCCCGACGCTTTTGCGTCGCCTACTCGCTGAAGAACGCGCTCACCCAGTCGGGGCGCGGCGGCAGATCGCCGCTTGCCACCTGCGCGCGCCAGGCGTCATCCGTCATGCGATCGTTGATATCGTGCAGGAACTCGTAGTAGCTGAACACGCCGCCGCGCACCAGTTGCAACGAGCCGTCCGGCAGCGGCACAACGACGTAGATATAGTCCACGTTGCCGACCGCTTCCTGCAGCACCAGCCCCGCGCTCGGATTGCTGGCGACATCCGTCACCAGCGCCACCGGGTCCGGCTCGCCCTCGCCCTGCCAGAGCGTGTACAACAGGCCGTGCAGGTAGTTGCCAAACCCCAGGATCAGCCAGTAGTCATCCTCGCTGAGCGGCTCGCCGGCCAGCTCGCGGCGGGCCATCTCCGCCAGACGCGCCGACTGCATCCCCAGGGCGCGCAGTTCCTGTAGGGTGGTTAGCACCGGATCGAGGAAAGCCTCGCCGGGTGGCTCCAGGAAGCCCTGCCCGGCCAGCCCTTGGTAGGTCAGCGCCGCGACGACCGCGACCCGCGCAAAGACCAGCGGGTTCGGCTCGACATAGCCGAAGCTGGCGAGCGGCGGACCGCCCCCGCCGAAACCGGTCGGCTGTTTGATGTAAAGCACCGTGTCGTGCTTTAGCTCGGTCCAGCTTGCCAGCCCGGTTTGCAGGTCTTTACGCAGCCAAGCTTCCGTCAGCATCAGCTCTGGATAGGCGGCATCGGGCGTGCGCTCCCACAGCGGACGCAGCGCCCACAGCCACGCACCGTAGGTGTTCTCCAGCCACTGATCGTCGCTCAGCATACCCAGTTCGGACGCCAGCTTGAGAACCTGCGTGTCGTAGTTGAGAAAATCTCCGGCGCCTGCCTGGATCGCCAGCCGGTAGGCGACCTCGGACCCGGCGACCGCCGCGGGCACATCCAGCCCCAGCGGCAGCAGGCGCGGGTTCTCGCGCGTGCCGACGTAGGGATACATGAGCTGCTGCATGACGTAGCCGTCGAGCGTGAAACGCTGGCCCATGAAGCGAAAGCCGCGCGTGCCCTCGGTCAGTTCTTCGGCAGTCGTGTCGTCGGGGACGATCAGCCCGTTCACGCGCGGCGCGGGCAGTGCGGCCAGCTCTTGGCGGAACGCGTCCAGCCGGGCGCTATCCGCCAGCGCGTCGAGCGGCATCTCCGGGCCGAATGCCGCGTCCACCAGCGGCGTGTACTCCGGCGGGCCGAGGTCGTCAACTGGGCCGATCAGGAAGCTCAGCGTGTCGTGCAACGTGGTCCAGCCCTCCAGCGCGCCCGGCGCCGCGCGCAGCGCCCGCAGCAGCATCAGCGCAATCCGCGTAGCGTCGGGATCGCTCGCCAGAAACGTGATCCGGCTCATCCACATCGTGCCCTGGAAGTAGCGTTCCAACGCCTCGTCGCCCGCGTAGTGACCGCGCGGGCGGTACTGGCTGAAGTCTTCCCGATAACCGCTCAGGAACGGCACCTCGTGCTGGCCCTCGCCGGCCAGCGCCAGCGCCGCGATCGCCTGCGCCTTGGCGGCCAGGTCCGGCCCGACGATGGCCGCCGCCTCACCGGGCGCGTACAGCTCCAGACCCACCGCCAGATACAGCTCCGCCGCGCGCGCGGCGTCTGCCAGCGGCGTACCGGCTGCCTCGGCGGTCTGGGCGTGCGCCGCTTGCAGCGTGGGAACAAGCACCCGGCGCACCATCAGGTCGCCGAATCGCACCCGCTCCAGGTCGGTCAGCAGGTTGTCGAAGATGTAATGCAGCGCGTGTAGCACAGCGTCCGTGGTTACGAAGTAGGCGTGCCCGTACCCGCTGGCCGTCGCTTCATCCTGCCAGTCATAGCCTGGCGGCACAATCGACCAGTCTGCCGAGTCCTGGTATACCGGGTGGAACTGCTCAAAGCCGCCCGGCACAACCACAAACCCGTTCTGCGCCAGCAGCGCGCGCTGCGCCGCGTTCAGACCGGCATCGTCCACGAACAGCACCGCGTTCAGATCGATCGGCAGGCCGGGCAGGTCGCCTTGATAGCGTTCGGGCAGCGCGATGGTCAGCGGGTCCGGCACACCCTGATACCACGAGTCGGCGATGAATGCGGCCCAGTCCCAGACGGCCAGCGGCCCGCCCTCGAACGGCGGCACCAGTGGCCCGCTGTCCTGCGACGGCGTCGGCCACGCTTCGGCGAGCGGCTCGACGAAATAGACGCCGTCTGCCCCTTCCGCGATCACCCCCGCAATCTCGGGCGTCTTGATCTGCCACCAGTACAGCCCGTCGGCGCAGGTGGGGCCTTCCACCACGTCAAACAGCGTACCTTCAGGCAACTGCCAGATCCGCGCGGCGCTCAGCGAGGCCTCCGCGCGCACGTTGAGCGGTTGACCATCGGTGAAGCTGACAGCGCCGCGCTCGCCGGGAACCAGGCGCGGGGGCGGCGCGTTTTCGCAGCCCGCCTGCGCGCGCGCCTCGCGAGCGCCTGCCAGCCCTGGCGCCAGCAGGCTGAGCGTGAGAGCAAGTAACACGAACGATATGAGCGAACGTGAAGTGCCCATCCGGTTTTTCTCCCCCCTCAATGGGGATGATACGCGATGGTTTCATTCTAGCATTGTTCTTTCCACACACCGGGCGCCGAACTCGCCGCACATCAGGCGCGTACCATACTCCCGCCATACCCTGCCGGCAACGGGCGGAGCCTGCTCCCACCCCGCGCATCGCACGGCCTGCTTTGGGCTGTTCTTCGCTGCTTCTGGCTGCTTTGCGCTCCCTTTGGCTATAATGCCCCGCATGACGAACCCCAAATCACCCTCTGGCCGCCGCCTGCTCGGGTTCCACCTGCGGACCTGGGCGCTGCTCATCGCTCTGATCGCGCTGGGCGGAACCGCGCTCGCGCTCGACCTGGCTTTCGAGGGTCGGGTGCATGACGCGCTGTGGCGGCTGACCGGCGAGACCGACCCCGGCGGGCAGATCGTTGGCTTGGGGCAATACCTCGCCCGCTGGACGCGCGTTCAGCCGCAGACCGAGCCGTTCGCCGAGATCGCGCACACGGACGTCAACCCCTTCGGCGTGAACACCTTCCTGGAACAGGAAGTCGAGCTGAGCAAGCGCGAGGAACAGATGCGCCTGATCAGCCAGGCAGGCTTCGGCTGGATCCGCCAGCAGTTCCCCTGGGAAGACATCGAGATCGACGGCAAGGGCGATTTCATCGACCGGCGCCACGACCGCGACGGCGACGGCCTGCCGGACGCGATCAGCGCGTGGGAGAAGTACGACACGATCGTCGACCTGGCCGAGCAGTACGGCGTGCGGATTATCGCGCGGCTGAGCGCCCCGCCGGACTGGGCGCAGTCGCCCGACGTGACCGGCGATTTCGCGCCCCCCGCCGACCTGCAAGACTTCGTGGATTATGCGGCAGCGGTTGCCGGGCGCTACCGGGGGCGCATCGCGCATTACCAGGTCTGGAACGAGCCGAACCTCTATCCGGAGTGGGGCGACCAGACGGTCAGCGCGGAAGCCTACACCGAGATGCTGTGCCGCACGCACGACGCGCTGAAAGCGATCGATCCGCAGATCGTGATCATCACCGGCGCGCTGGGGCCGACCATCGACCTGAGCGGGCGCAACGCCTATGACCTGCTCTATTTGCAGCGCATGTATCAGGCGGGCGCGGGCGCGTGCTTCGACGTGCTGAGCGTGCAGGGCTACGGGCTGTGGAGCGGCCCGACCGACCGGCGCCTGCGCCAGACCACCATCAACTACCCGCGCCACCTGTGGATCCGTGATATGATGATCGCCAACGGCGATGCGCACAAGCCGATCTGGATCAGCGAGGCGGGGTGGAACCCGGTCCCTGACGACCCATCTATCGCAGATTGGGAGCAATACGGGCGTGTGACGATGGACGAGGCCGCCGCCTGGGCACCGCTGGCCTATGCCCGCGCCATCGAAGAATGGCCCTGGATCGGCGTGATCAACTACTGGTTCTTCAAGCGCGCCGACGATTCCGAGCGCGGCGCGAGCTGGTATTACTTCCGCATGATCGAGCCGGACTTCACGCTCACGCCGGTCTACGAGTCGCTCAAAGCGTACATCACCGGCACGCAGCCGAAGACGATCGGCGCCGGGCGGCACAGCACGCGGGTCCACGCCATCCGCGAACCGGCCGACTCAGGCGAGACCCGCACCTTCCGCATCAAGGGTACGAATGCCGCGCTGTGTCACGCCGCGCTCGACGCGCCGGTAACCGTCCGTGTGCAGATCGACGCTGAGGAAGCGCGGGCGGTCGCGCTGCCACCGGGCGAGGCGGGCTGCGCGTCGCTGGCCGGGGGTTTGAGCACGGGCACGCATACGCTGGCGCTCACCGCGCCGGACTGGACCGGCCTGGACGATCTGATCGTGCTGGACTTCAGCGCGCGCCGGCGCCTGCCCTGGGTGCTCACGGGGGCGGTCGCGCTGATCGGCGTGGCAGCCATCGCGATCTACGCCTACGCAGTTCGCTGGGGGTTGTAGTGCATGGCCCGTCCGACCGCGCGCCGCTGGCTGCCGATCGCGTTGCTGGTGCTGTTGATCGCAGCAGGCGCGCGGTTCTACCGCATTGATGCGCAGTCGCTGTGGAACGACGAGGGTAACAGCCTGCGGCTGGCCGAGCGTGGAGTCGCGGACCTGCTCGACGCCGCCGCGCACGACATCCATCCCCCCGGCTATTACCTGCTGCTCAAAGCCTGGATCACGCTGGCCGGAACGAGCGAGCTGGCGCTGCGAACGCTATCTGCCTTCGCGGGCGGGCTGACGGTTGCCGCCGCGATCGCGCTGGGGCGGCGGCTGTACGGGCCGGGTGCGGGCGCGCTGGCCGGGGTGTTCGTGGCGCTGAACCCGCTGGCGGTCTACTACAGCCAGGAAACGCGCATGTACGCACTGCTCGGCCTGCTGGCGGCGCTGAGCATGCTGGTCTTCGTCGCGTGGCTGGCGCGCGTGACACAGGGGCGCGACGCGTGGGGCCGGGCGCTGGCGCTGGCGCTGCTCACCGCGGCGGGACTGTATACCCACTACGCCTATCCCGTCACGCTGCTGGCGCAGGGCGCGATGCTCGCGCTGTGGGCGGCGAAAGCGGTCCGACACGGGCGGGCGCACACCACCCGCCGCGCCCTGATCGCCTATTTCGCGCTCAACGCGCTGGCGCTGGCGCTGTTCGTGCCCTGGCTGCCGACTGCCTGGGACCAAGTTACGACTTGGCCCGCCGCGCAGACGGCCATCCCCATCCTCGACCGCCTGCGCGCCAACCTGAGCGCGATCACGCTTGGGGGTGCGGTGCGCGATCTGCCCTGGGGCGCGCTGATCGCGCCGGGCGGGCTGGCGCTCGGCGTGCTGCTCGGCGCGAGGGCGAACGGCGCTCTGCCGCGTGGCTGGCGCGTGGCCCTGCCGCCGGTCTGGATCGCGGCGGCGATTGGCGGGCTGCTGCTCTCCGGCGCGTACCGGCCCGCCAACCTCAAGTTCCTGGTCCCGGCGGCGGTCGCGGCGGCGCTGTGGATGGCCGGGGGCGCGGCGGGCTGGTGGACGGCGCTCAGGGAGCGCGGGCGCGCGCTGGTCGCGGTTCCGCTGCTGCTGAGCGGAGCCGTGATCGTGGCGCAGCTTCGCACGCTGGACGCGCTGTACCACAACCCGGCGGCTGCCCGCGCCGATTATCGCGCCATCGCCGCCCGGCTGGCGCGCGAGGCGCGGCCCGGCGACGTGATCATCCTCGACGCCCCCAATCAGATTGAGGTCTTCTCGTACTACTACGACGGTCCCGTGCCGGTCTACCCCCTGCCGCGCGGCCTGGGGGGCGACGATGCGCAGACCCGCGCCGGGGTCGAGGCGTTGCTGACGCAGCACGAGCGCGTCTTCGCCCTGTTCTGGGGCGAGGACGAGCGCGATCCCCGGCGGGTGGTGGCGGCCACCCTCGACGCAGGCGCCTTCCCCCTGCGCTCGACCTGGTACGGCGACGTGCGCCTGGCGGAGTACGCGGTCCTGGCCGGGCCATCCGGCACGCCCCAGACGGCGCTCGACGTGCGCTTTGGAGACGCGATGACTCTGACCGGCGCGAGCATGAGCGCGGACCGGGCGCATCCCGGCGACGCGCTGGGCGTGACCCTCTTCTGGCGTGCGGATGCCCCGCTCAGCACGCGTTACAAGATCACGGTGCAGCTTCTCACGCCGGATGGCACGCTCGCCGCACAGCACGACGCCGAGCCGGACAACAACCGCGCGCTGACGACCG
>DYEN01000005.1 GCA_020725705.1 Anaerolinea sp. | reverse complement strand
CTGGCCGGGTGAGGTCGACGGCGAAAGCCACGAAACGCTGTACGTCGAAGGCGACCTGGAACGCGTAGACGGGACGGCGATCAGTGTCGGCATCACCTATGCCCCGCTGCGCCGGCCCAACGGGGCGCTGCAGAACGTGATCGCCAACGTGCGCGACATCACACATTTCCGTGAAGCAGAAGAGTTGAAATCGACCTTCATCTCCGTCATCTCGCACGAACTGAAAACGCCCGTCGCGCTGATCAAGGGCTATGCCGACACGCTCCGCCGCGAAGACGCCAACTGGGATCGCACGACCATCCAGAACGGGCTGCGTGTCATCGAAGAGGAAGCCGACCGGCTGGGCGAGTTGATCGAGAACCTGCTGGCGGCGTCCAAGCTGCAGGCCGAGGGTATGCGCCTGGAACTGGATGACGTGAATCTGGAATCACTGGTCAGGCAGTCCATCGAACGCTTCCAGACGCAGACCACCAAACACACGCTGCGCGCCGAGTTCCAGGAAGGCTTCCCGATGATCACAGGGGATCATGCCCGGCTGCGCCAGGTGATCGACAACCTGTTGAGCAACGCGATCAAGTACTCGCCCAAAGGCGGTCAGATCACCGTGCGCGGCACCTACGATTCGAAATGGGTGCACATCGCGGTCAGCGATCAGGGGATCGGGCTGCCGCCGGATCAGCTCACCCGCGTCTTTGAGCGGTTCCACCGCGTCGAGAGCGCGCTGACCAGCAACACCCAGGGGACCGGCCTAGGCCTCTATCTGGCGCACGCCGTCGTCACGGCGCACGGCGGGCGCATCTGGGCGGCCAACAATCCGGACGGCGGCGCGACGTTCCATTTCATTCTGCCCCGGAATCTGGGAAGCTGATTCTTGCCGTTTTGGTCGGCCGGGGTCGACGTCGCGGCGGCCCTGCGGTACACTTCCCGCGATCTTTTACCAGTAAGCTGAAACGGACGGCGCCGCATCTGGCGCTGATGAGGAGTTGTCTGCATGTCGCAAGTGGTACGCACACAGATTACCTGCCCCCGTTGTGGGCAGCGCTTCACCGGGATCATCGAGCAAATCATCGACGTCGGCCAGGACCCACAGGCCAAGCAGCGTCTCCTCTCCGGGCAGATCAATACGCTTACTTGCCCAAGCTGCGGCAGTCCGGTCAGCATCGGCACCCCGCTCGTCTACCACGATCCTGGCAAAGAGTTGCTGATCGTCTACATGCCGATGGAACTGAACATCAACCAGCAGGAACGCGAGCGGGCGATGGGCGAGCTGCTGCGGCGCGTGACCGAGCAAATCCCGCAGGAAAAGCGCCGCGCCTATCTGCTCCAGCCACGCCAGGCGCTGACCATCCCCGGCATGCTGGACATCATCCTCGAAGCCGACGGGATCACGGCGGAAATGCGCGAAGCGCAACGCGAAAAGCTGCGCATCATGGAGATGTTCCTGCAGGTTAACCCCGATCGGTGGCCGGCGATGGTCCAGGAGCAGGACGCGCACATCGACGCTCAGTTCTTCCAACTGCTGCTGATCACCGCTGAGAACGCGGCCAAAACAGGCCGCCACGAGATGGCCGAAGGCTTGATCCAGTTGTACAACTTCCTGGTGCAGAACACAGCCGCCGGGCGCGAAGCCCTCGCCGCTGCCGAGGCGCAAGAGCGCGTCATTCAGGACATCAGCGCAGAACTGGAAGCCCTGGGCGAGAACATGACGCGCGAGCAGTTCATGGAGCTGGTGCTGCGCCACGCCGAAGACGAGGAGCATCTCCAGGCGCTGGTGGGCGTGATGCGCCCCGCCTTCGACTACGTCTTCTTCCAGTCCCTCTCCGAGCTGGTCGACCGCGCCGAGGGCGCCGAGCGCGAGCGTCTGACGCGCCTGCGCGACCGCCTGCT
>DYEN01000556.1 GCA_020725705.1 Anaerolinea sp. | reverse complement strand
TCCGCGCCGCGTTCGACGAGGCGCTGCAGGCCAAGGAAGCCGGTCAGGAGCGCGTGATCCTGTTCAACCTGAGCGGGCACGGGCACTTCGACATGGCGTCCTACGACGCCTACTTTGAGGGTAAGCTCGAAGATTACGAGTATCCGGTCGAGGAAGTCCGTGCGGCGCAGGAGCGCATGCCGAAGATCGACGAGGCGGCGCTCGCCAGCGGCGACTGATCGCGTCAAACCAGCCATCGCGCAGGGGCGGACCAAGGTCCGCCCGTTTCTATCTCTACCGGGAAATGATCACGGGCCGAGCAAGCTCGGCCCCGGCACCTCACCGCGATCGGCGCGGCAATGGGCGCGCCCCGCCCCAGACCCGTAAACTCTCTATGCCGCAGATATCCTAGCCGCGGGAGCCGCTCATGAATCTGATCGCACCCTGGAAGCCCGGCATCTACCATGGCCGCCGCCAGGCCGCCCCTTACTTCGAAGGCTGGTACTTCAAGCTGGTCAACGCCGCCGGTGACCGCCGTATGGCGGTGATTCCGGGCATCTTCAAGCACCAGGACCCCGCCGACTCGCACGCCTTCGTCCAGGTGCTCGACGGAGTAAGCGGCCGGGCCGTGTATCACCGCTACCCGGTCGAGGCGTTCCGGGCCTCGGACCGCGTTTTTGATGTGTGGGTGGGGCCGAATCACTTCCAGGCGGATCGCCTCTCACTGACGATCGACGGAAACGGGCAGCACGTCCGGGGCGATCTGCGCTTCGACGGCGTGACACCCTGGCCGGTCGGACCGCTGTCGTCGGGCGTGATGGGCTGGTACGGCTTCGTGCCGTTCATGGAGTGTTATCACGGCGTGCTCAGCTTCGACCACGCCATTCATGGCGCGCTGGACTTCGACGGCGAGGCGGTCGATTTCACCGGCGGGCGCGGCTACATCGAGAAAGACTGGGGGCAGGCCTTCCCGCGCGGCTATATCTGGATGCAGACCAATCACTTCGCGCAGCCGGGCACCAGCCTGACCGCGTCGGTCGCGCTGATCCCCTGGCTGCGGCGTGCGTTTCGCGGCTTCATCGTCGGGTTGC
>DYEN01000555.1 GCA_020725705.1 Anaerolinea sp. | reverse complement strand
TCGGCGAGAGCGGCTGCGGCAAGACGACCACCGGGCGTGTGATCTTGCGCGCCGAGGCACCAACCGCCGGCGAGATTCTCTTCCACGATGCGGAGAAGGGCCAGGTCGATCTGGCAAAGCTGGAGCGCGGCGAGTTGCGCGACATCTGGCGCAATATTCAGATGATCTTCCAGGATCCGTATTCGTCGCTGAACCCGCGCATGACTCTGGCGCAGATCGTCGGCGAACCGTTGCGCAACTACAACATCGCCAGAGGGCCGGAGATGCGAGATCGGGTCGCGGACCTGCTGCGTCTGGTGGGGCTGCGCCCGGAGTATATGTCGCGCTATCCGCACGCATTCAGCGGTGGCCAGCGCCAGCGGATTGGGATTGCGCGCGCGCTGGCGCTCAACCCGCAGCTGATCATTTGTGACGAGCCGGTTTCGTCGCTGGATGTCTCGATCCAGGCGCAGATTCTGAACCTCTTGCAAGACCTGCGCGAACAGTTTCAGCTTACCTACCTGTTTATTTCGCACGATCTGAGTGTGGTGCGGCACCTGTGCGACCGCGTGGCGGTGATGTATGTCGGCAAGCTGGTCGAGGTGGCTGAGACCGAGGCGCTGTTCGAGAACATCCAGCACCCGTACACCGAAGCGCTACTGTCGTCTGCGCCCACGCCGGACCCGCGCGCTCGCCGCAAGCGAGTTCAACTGACCGGCGATGTGGCCGACCCGGCCAACCCGCCGAGCGGCTGCTATTTCCATCCGCGCTGCCAGTATGCGCAGAGCGTCTGCAAAGTGGAGCCGCCGCCGCTGCGCGAGATTTATCCCGGCCACTGGGCCGCGTGCCATTTTTCGGAGCAGTTAGCGCTGGGTGTCGTCGATCCCGCTGTGGTGCATCCGAACTCGCTGCCGCGCAGTGACTCGCAGCTTGGCCCGGCCTAACGCCGGCGCCCGTTGGACTGCCGGATCGCTCACCCCGTCGGAGTCGCGTCGTTGTTCAGGTGAGTGAGGTGCGTCGTAGCCATGAAAGTCATGCTGCTGTTTCCCCCGAACTGGACGCCGAGCATGCCGCATCTGGCGCTGCCGACACTGGCCGCCTTTCTGCGCCGGCACGGCGTCGAAGTCATCCAGCGCGATCTGAACGCCGAGGTCTTCGACGAGATCCTCACCCGCCGCTATATGGAGCGGGCGGTCGCGCGGCTGCGCGATCGGTACGGTCCGCGCGCGGATCATCCCCCCAACCGGCGTCCGTTGCCGCCTCGCGAGCGAGTAGTGTGGGCGTTGCGCGAAGGGCCGCGTCTGGCGCAAGCTGTCCAGCGCGCCAAGCAGATGATTCGCAGCGGCGCGTTTTTTGACGGGCCGGTCAGCCTGCGGGCGTTCGAAACCGTCATTCAGTGTCTTGAGATCGCCTCCCTGCCGTACTATCCCGCTTCGCTGCACCTGCAAAGCTATATCTCGGCGCGCCCGGTCGACAGCAGCGTCGCTCTGCTGGCTGCCGTGCGGGATGCGGACCACAACATCTTCCTCGATCTGTTCCGGCGCGGGATCCTGGAAGACATCAAGCGCGAGCAGCCGGACGTCGTCGGGATCTCGATCCCGTCGATGCCGCAGATGTTGGCCGGGATGACGCTTGGCTATCTGATCAAAGAGGCCGGGCTGGATTGCCACGTGACGGTCGGCGGCCCGCATATCACCATGCTGCGCGAGCAGCTTCCCAAAGTGCCCGCGCTCTTTGAGCTGTTCGACAGCGCGGTGGTATTCGACGGCGAGGTGCCGCTGCTGCAGCTGGTCGAGGCGGTGACGGCGGGCGCTGACCTGTCGGTTGTCCCGAACCTGATCTATTGGGATGGGGATCGCGTACGCCTCAACGAGCGCAAGCCTCAAGAGAAGATCCAGGCGTTGCCGATGCCGGATTTTGACGGCCTGCCGCTCGACCGCTACCTGGCGCCGGAAGTGGTGCTGCCCCTGCTCACCGCGCGCGGCTGCTATTACGGCAAGTGCGCGTTCTGCAACGTCGGCTATGGCGAGCCGGAAGCGTTCAGCCAGCTTCGGGCGGAGCAGCTGGCAGGGCAAATGCTGGCGCTGCACGAGAAGTACGGGGTGCGGCATATCTTCCTGTCCGACGAAGCTATCACGCCGCGCAATCTGCGCGGGCTGGCGCCGCTGCTCGAGGCGCGAGGCAGCCCGGTTCACTGGGGCGGCTGCCTGCGTTTTGAGAAGGTGATTTCGGCGGAGCTACTTCAGGCCATCGCTCGCGGCGGGTGCAGCATGATCCTATTCGGCCTGGAGAGCGCCTCGCAGCAGGTGATCCAGTTCATGGTGAAGGGTACTGAACTGGAGCATATGAGCCGGATTCTGCGCGAGAGCAGCGCAGCGGGCATCTGGAACCACACGTTCTTTTTCTTCGGCTTTCCGGGGGAGACGCTGGAGCAGGCGCAGGAGACGGTCAACTTCCTGTACGCGCACAAGCCCTATATCAACTCGGCGGCGCTGGGCACATTCTTGATGGAGCGCGATTCGCCCGCGTTCCGCTTCCCCAGCGCCTATAACGTCAAGCGCATCATCGACGATCCGGAGAAAGATCTGGCGATTTACTTCGATTATGAGGTCGAGAGTGGGCTGTCACCGGAGATGGCCGATCTGATCATGGAGCGCTTCACTGACACGCTGCCGGACCGACGCTATCCGCAGTTCTACGCCAACGACGTGTACCGCTTCCTGTACGCTTGCTATCTGCGTGAGCAAGGCGAAACGCTGCCCGCCTGGCTGGCGCCGAATGATGTGATGGTCTGAGCCGGGCGTAGGTGCACGTCAGGGTGAAGCTGGCGGACCGCACGAGTCGCGCACGACCAGCTCAGTTTCCAGCGTGATCTGGCGCGGTTCGGTGCTGTGATGCTCGATCTGCTCTAGTAACAGAGCGGCAGCCTGGCGGCCCATCTCGACAAGCGGCTGGCGGACGGTGGTCAGTTTCGGATACACAATCGACGCCTGAGGGATATCGTCAAAGCCGATCACCGACACGTCTTCAGGGACGCGCAGCCCGCGCTGGCGGGCGGCCTCGATGACGCCCAACGCAGACAGATCGTTGGCGGCGAAGATCGCGGTGGGGCGGGTGGGCCGGTCGAGCAGAGTCGGCGCCGCGGCAAGACCGCCCCGCCGGGTAAACCCGCCGTTGACCACAAGCGACTCGTCGACGGCTAGACCGTGGTCGGCCAGGGCTGCCGCATAGGCGCTGTACCGCTCGGCGGCGCTGTTGAGGCCGGCCAGTCCGCTGACGAAGCCGATTCGCCGGTGACCTAGTTCGATCAGATAGCGGGTGGCTTCGTAGGCACCCTGCCAGTTGGTGGTGTTAACGGTAGTGCTCTGCCCGCTGGGATCGGATTGATCGATCAGGACGTACGGAAAATCCTGCTCGCGCAGCGCCGCGAGATATGTGGCCGAGGTGAGCGGGACCACCAGCAGCAGTCCTTCCGCGCCACTATTGGTGATGGTGGTAGCGTAGGTGGTTTCTTTGCCGCGACGCCGATGAGTCGTGTAGAGCAGCAGGTTGTAGTCCGACTCCGACAGTTCCTCGTCGATGCCCCGCAGAATCTCGCCGACATAGCTGTTGCTGAGGGCGGGGACGAGGACGCCGATCATGTTGGATCTGCCCCCGGCTAGGCTCCGCGCCTGTAGGTTGGGGACATATCCCAGCTTTTCGGCGGCGCGCAGAACCTTTTCGCGCGTGCTGTACTTGACGAACTCGTAGCCGGATAGCGTGCGCGATACGGTTGAATACGAGACACCGGCCTCGCGCGCGACATCGTAGATCGTCGGTGCGCCGGGTTTCTTGTCGTTGCGCATGGTTGTTCGCCTCTCGGCTGTACACCATAGGGATAGCTGTTGACCTGTATTGAAAGTAAAGCAAGCTGTGTATTCTGTCAAAGCGCGTCTCATGGCGCGTCCGCGCCGGCTCCAAAAGAACGAAGGTGAGCGATGAACACACACTTTCCGTGCAAGCGCATTTCCGAGGATGGCTACGAGCTGTGGCTGCGCTATGTGCCGGTGGCGCAACCGGCACTTGCTGAGTACCGCGCTGCGCTGACGCACATCGTTATCGACGGGGTGTCGGCCACGCTGCAGGCGGCTCGCGACGAACTGGTGTTCGCGCTACCGTGTCTGCTGGGGGCGTCTGTTCCACTGGCAGACACGGCCGGGCGCGGCGCGCTCGTCGCCGGAACACCCCACCGCTCCCCGCTGATCGCCGCGCTCGACCTCGAGGCGGATCTCGCCGGGGTGGGCGACGAAGGGTACGTGATCACCGCCGTGCCGGGCGCGGAGCCAAATCGCATCGTCATCGCGGCCAACACCGACATCGGCGTGCTGTACGGCGTGTTTCACTTTCTGCGCCATCTCCAAACCCACCAACCGTTGCGCGGTCTACGGGTGGTCAGCGCGCCAAAGATCAGGTTGCGGATGCTTAACCACTGGGACAATCTGGACGGCACGGTCGAGCGCGGCTATGCCGGGTTCTCGTTGTGGGACTGGCACAAGTTGCCCGATTATCTCGACCCGCGCTACACAGACTACGCCCGCGCCAACGCCTCAATCGGAATTAACGCGGTCTCGCTGACGAACGTCAACGCCAACGCGCTGGTGCTGACCCGTCCGTATCTGGTCAAGGCGGCGGCTCTGGCGGATGTCTTCCGCCCGTATGGTATTCGCGTCTTTCTCACCGCGCGCTTCAGCGCCCCAATCGAGATCGGTGGGCTGGATACCGCGGACCCGCTTGATCCGGCGGTGATCGCGTGGTGGCGCGCCAAGGCCGACGAAATCTACGCCCACATCCCAGATTTTGGCGGCTTTCTGGTCAAGGCGAACTCGGAAGGGCAGCCCGGCCCGCACGACTACGGGCGCTCGCATTCGGACGGGGCGAACCTACTGGCCGACGCGCTGGCGCCGCACGGCGGGGTGGTGATCTGGCGGGCGTTTGTTTATGACGAGAACGTGGCCGAAGACCGGGCCAGACAGGCGTATTCGGACCTGGCGCCACAGGACGGGCGCTTCCGCCCCAACGCTCTACTGCAGGTCAAAAATGGGCCGATCGACTTTCAGCCGCGCGAGCCGTATCATCCGCTCTTTGGTGCCATGCCACGCACCCCGCTGATGCTTGAAGTGCAGATCACGCAGGAGTATCTCGGCCACGCGACGCATCTGGTCTATCTGGCGCCGCTGTTTGCGGAGACGCTGGACGCCGATACCGGCTGCGCCGGCCCGGGATCGCTGGTGGCACATGTAGTGGACGGCAGCCTGGACGGCCACGCCCTCTCCGGGATGGCAGGGGTGTCCAATATCGGGTCGGATCGCAACTGGTGCGGGCATCCCTTTGCCGCGGCCAACTGGTACGCCTTCGGACGGCTGGCCTGGGATCACCGGCTCAGCACGGAGCAGATCGCCGACGAGTGGCTGCGCGTGACGTTCGGCAACGACGAGCGGTTTGTCGAACCGGCCAAAGCGATGATGATCTTGTCGCGTGAGGCCGTGGTGAACTACATGACCCCGCTCGGCCTGCACCATATTATGGCGCGCAACCACCACTATGGTCCCGGCCCGTGGGTCGCCGGCGGGCGCCGCGACTGGACATCCGTCTATTACCATCAGGCCGGGCCAGATGGCATCGGGTTCGACCGGACGGCAAGTGGCAGCAACGCGATCGGCCAGTATTGCTCGCCCTTCCGCGAGTTGGTCGCCGATCTGGACACCTGTCCGGAAGAGTACCTGTTGTGGTTCCATCGTGTCGCTTGGGATCACACCATGAAATCCGGCCGGACGCTGTGGGACGAGCTGTGCCTGCGTTACCAGCATGGAGTTGAGATGGTGCGCGAGATGCAGCGGACGTGGGATGCACTGTCCGGGTATGTCGACGCGGCGCGGTTCGAGCACGTGCGGACACTGCTGGCTATCCAGGAGAAGGAAGCGCGCTGGTGGCGCGACGCGTGCCTGCTCTATTTTCAGACCTTCTCTGGCCGCCCACTTCCGAAAGGAGTGGAACCGCCCGAAGAGTCGCTCGAGTACTACCTGAATCTGACGCACTATTACGTACCGGGCATTCCGGAACGGCGCTTTGGCTGACGCTGTGCATCCCCCTATTCAGTAAGCTCCGCTTGCCAGGTGAAATTTTCCGCCCAGGTGCTTGACTCGGGACCAGGAGTGTCCTATACTGAAATCAGGTTGTGAGAGCGCTCTCTCAGAATTTCGTTTGCTTTCGACTTTTTTCCGTTTGTTTTTCCCTTGAACGGCACTTGTCCTGAATTTTTCATAGAGCGCTCTCAGAAACAGATCATGGCCAACAGCCCCGGAAAGAAACTGACCCTCGAGCAGGTCGCCCGCCTGGCGGGCGTGTCGCGTGCGACCGTCTCCCGTGTGGTGAACAACCCCGCCAGCGTCTCGCCCGAATATCGCGCGCGGGTGGAGAAAGTGATCGCCGACACCGGCTACCAGCCCAATCTGGCGGCCCGCTCGCTGGCGTCGCGCCGCTCCGGCATCATCGGCCTGATCATCCCCAGTGTGACCGAGTACGTCTTTGCCGACCCCTACTACCCGATCCTGATCGAGGGCATCTCGCGCGCCTGCAATCTGCACGACCTCACCCTGACGCTGTTTCTGTTCAATTCGCAGGATGATCAGGAACGTCTTTACCGGCGCGCGCTGGGAACAGGGCTGCTTGACGGCGTGATCGTCACCGCCGACAAACTGGTCGACCCGCTGATCCCCGAGCTGATCGCTCGCCAGATCCCCGCCGTCTATGTGGGCCGCCCGCCCGATTCCAGCCAGACCAGCTATGTGGATGTCGATAATGTTTCTGGGGCCTATGTGGCGACCAGCCACCTGATCCGCTTGGGTTACGAACGGGTTGCGACCATCACCGGGCCGATGGACTCCACTGCCGGCATCGATCGGCGCGCGGGCTACATCAAGGCGCTGCAAGAGCGCGGACGCAAGGTGGACGAGAACCTGATCGTCGAGGGAGATTTCAGCGTAGACAGCGGCTACGCCGCGATGCGCCAACTTCTGCTTCACCGTCCCGATGCCGTCTTTGCTGCGTCGGACACGATGGCGTTTGGCGCCATCCGTGCCATCCGCGAGGCCGGCCTGCGCGTTCCGGACGACGTGGCAGTGATCGGCTTCGACGACCTGCCGCCGGCGATGCGCTTCGACCCGCCGCTGACGACCATCCGCCAGCCGGTCCGGCGCAACGGCATGCTGGCGGTTGAGGTGTTGCTCGAGCTGCTGGAGATGGGGCCGCACCCGCCGCGCCATCTGATCCTGACGACGGAGCTGGTGATTCGCTCGACCTGCGGCGGGATTCTCGAATCGGGGCCGGGCGGCTCACCGCGCCAGCAGTCGGTGGAAGGGTCATTTTCCGATCAACGTTCCTGATTTCGATTAACGTGTAACCACGTCAAGGGCCGAGAGTAGCAGAAAGGAGGGGGTAACGAAGGCGAGAGCAGATATGTGGGTGGACTGGGTAGCCCGCAGAGCAGATGTTCACCCCGAACCCGCGGGGCGGGCCGTCCGGACACTCCGGGTTCCATGGCCCACTCGACCCGCGCACTACATCGACAGGTTGGTTTGTTATCAGGAGATGCCCGTATGTTCCGTAAACTAGCCGTTTTCACTGTTCTCATCGCCGCGCTGTCGGTGATGGTCGTTCCGCTTGCATCTGTGCAGGCGCAGGGGGACGAACCGGTGGTGATCACCTGGTTCATCGGCCTGGGTGCCGGTGGGCAGCCTGAGCATCGGGAAGCCCAAGACCGGGTCGTCGAGCAGTTCAACGCCGAGCATGACGACATCGAGTTGCAGATCATCGTGTCCGACTTTGACGTCAGCCGCCAGACGCTCAGCACGCTCATCGCGTCGGGCGACGCGCCGGACATCATCGGTCCGGTGGGGATCGGCGGCTCGAACGACTACGCCGGCACCTTCCTTGATCTGCAGCCCATCATTGACGAACTGGATTACGACCTGAGCCGCTGGAACCCCAGCCTGGTCGAGTTCTACCGCGATCCGGAAGAGGGCCTGACCGCCCTGCCGTTCGCCACCTATCCGTCGTTCATCTACTTCAACCGCGATCTGTTCGACGCGGCTGGCGTCGCCTATCCGCCCCAGGCATTCGGCGAGCCGTACGCCGACGGGGACGAGTGGAACGTCGACAAGCTGCGCGAGATCGCCATGCTGCTAACGCTGGACGAGAACGGCAACAACGCCACCAGCCCCGAGTTCGACCCGACCAAGATCGTGCAGTTCGGCTATGCGCCGCAGTGGTGGGGCGATGACATTCGCTCCGCGGTGACGTCGCCGTTCGGCGCCGGGTCGTTCTACGATCCCGAGACTGGCCAGGCCGTGATGCCGGACAACTGGCGCGAAGGCATCAAGTGGATCTATGCTGGCTGGCACGAGGACCACTTCATGCCGAACTACGACTATCAGCAGAGCGATATGCTGCTGAACGGAAACGTGTTCAACTCCGGCCGCGTGGCGATGGCCTACAGCCACCTGTGGTACACCTGCTGCGTGGGCGATGTTCCGAACTGGGATATCGCGGTCGTTCCGTCCTACGAGGGCACGTACACCGCCAAGCTGCACGCGGACACCTTCCGCATCCTCGAATACACCGAGCATCCGATCGAGGCGTTTAAGGTGCTGGATTACCTGGTGGCCGGCCCGGCCATGCCGGAACTGCTGCAGGTCTACGGCGCGGCGCCTGCCGATGAGGTGTATCTCCAGCCGTTCCTTGACGAGCTGGATGCCCGGTTCCCGCAGGGTGTAAACTGGGATGTGGCGATCGAGAGTCTGGCGTATCCGGATAACCCCAACCATGAGAGCTGGCTGCCCAACCACACCCAGTCCGTGGTGGCGATCCAGAACTGGACGCTGAACATGCAGGCAACGCCGGGCCTCGATGTTGACGCGGAGATCGAAAACCTGCTGCAGACCTTGCAGGCGATCTTCGACGCGGCGCAGTCGTAAGGGTGCCGGAGCGGTTCTTTCCGAACCGGCGCATGGGTGGCGACCCGAAGCGGTCGCCACCCGCATCCCAAGCACTGGCGGCTGGCGGTGTTGGAGGAAAGATGGTGAATTATGTCTGTTGCTGACCAAACGCAGAGTATGACGGCACCCACAGGCCGGACGATCTTTGGCCGGCTGACACTGCAGCAGAGCCGTACCCTGTGGGGATGGGTCTTTCTGGCGCCATGGGTGTTCGGCTTCCTCGCTTTTTACTTCTTTCCGATGATCGCATCCTTTGCCTTCACCTTTACCGACCTGCAGTTGACCAAGCCCAACGAAGTCTCGTTTGTTGGCCTGGACAACTACCGGGCGCTGTTAAAGGACATCTATGTTGGCAAGTCGCTGAAGGTCACCCTGTCGTATATGGTGCTGGCCCTGCCTATCTCGATCCTCATCCCGCTGGGGCTGGCGACGCTGCTCAACTCGAAGCAGTTGTGGGGCCGGCGGCTGTTTCGCACGCTGTTCTACATGCCCTACATCGTGCCGATTATCTCCGTCACGTACATTTTCAACGGCTTCCTCAACGCCCAGTCCGGCTGGCTGAATCGCTTCCTGGGCTTGCTGGGGATATCCGGCCCGAACTGGCTCTACAGCTCGACCTGGATCTATCCCGCGCTGTTGATGATCGGGATCTGGGGGACGGGGAACGCCATGCTCACCCTGCTTGCCAGCATGCAAACTGTTCCCACCGAGCTGTACGAGGCCGCGCGGGTGGACGGCGCCGGCCCGGTGACGGTTTTCCGCCGGATTACGCTGCCCCTCATCACGCCGATGATCTTCTACAACCTCATCCTGTCGATGATCGGGCTGTTCCGTTATTTTGACGTGCCCTACATCATTTCTCGAGGAACGGGTGGCCCCAACGATATTACGTTGTTCTACAACATCTATTTTTACCGCGTGGCGATCCAATACGACCGGATGGGTTACGGCGCCACGCTGGCGTGGCTGCTGTTCGTGATCGCTTTGATCGCGACTGTTATCCTGTTCGCGACGGCGCGCAAGTGGGTGTATTACGCCGGAGGGGATGACTAAATCGCATGGCTGATTCCACACACACACGCAAACTCTGGGGCAGCAAGCAGATCGTCGCCCGCTACCGGAATCTCGGACTCAGCGCGCTCCTGCTGATGTTTACGATTATGCTCCTGATCGCCTATCTGTCCCCGTTCGGGTACATGGCGACGACCGCCATCAAGAACAAGCCCCAGATCACCGAGAAGAATATCTTGCCGATGTCGCCGGTGATGTACCGCTATGATGGCGAAGAATATCCCGAATGGAGCGTGCGCACCGGGAGCCGCTACCCGCTTTACCGCGTTCCGGACGAGCAGGGTATCTGGCGGGAATGGGCGCTGATCGCCACCCTGGATGATATGGTCGTCTTTCTGGATCCGGCGAATGTGGCCGGCGGCGTCATCGAATGGACGGGCGACCCTGCGACCATCGAGCCGCTGACCGAGCCGGAGACATTCACCTATGTGGGGACGGGCTACCGGGAAGAAGGGGTGGTGCGCGGCACGCCGTACCCACTGTATGACATCCCGCTTGACGGGGGCGTGAAGCGGCTGGCGCTGTTCAAATCCGAAGGGGACACGCATTATTTCCTCGACCCCGCCGCACCCGAGTCCGGGATTGTGACCTGGCAAGGCGATCTCGACAGCGCGACGGCGCTTGAAAAAGAGGTGCTCTATACCTACCGGGGCAAGACGATTCCCGAAGTGGTTCTGCAGCCCGGCGCGGAATATCCGCTCTACGAAGTGCCCGCGCCGGATGGCGGAACGCAGCGCTGGGCGATGGTGCGGCAGGGGGTGCCCGGCCAGACGGAAACCTACTTCATCGACCCGGAGAATCTGGACGCGGGGATTCTGGCCTGGTCCGAGCAGCCGTTCGCTAATCAGCAGCAGCCCACCGCCAAGCCGGTGAAGCGGTTTGATCCGCAGTGGGAGAATTTCTCCTATGCCTGGCGCGAAGTGGGCTTCCCACGGTTGCTCTTCAACACGCTGATGATCGCGATTCTGGGCATGATCGGGACGGTCATTTCCTGTACGCTGGTCGCCTATGCGTTTACGCGCTTTCCGATCCCGTACAAGAATGTGCTGTTCATGATTCTGATCTCGACTATCATCCTGCCTAAGCAGGTGACGCTGGTTCCTACCTACTTCGTGTTTTCGCAGGTGTTGGGCTGGACGGGAACCTGGCTGCCACTGATCGTGCCGCACTTCTTCGCCAACGCCTACAACGTTCTGCTCTTGCGACAGTATTTCAGCACGCTGCCGATCGAGCTAGACGAAGCGGCGATGATTGACGGGGCAGGGCCGTTCCGTATCCTGCGCTCGGTGATCATCCCGCAGGCGTGGCCAGCGATTGTCGCGGTGAGCCTGTTCCACTTTGTCTTTGCCTGGAACGACTACTTCGAACCCTTGATCTATACCTTGAGCAATCCGAAGATCGCCCCCTTGTCGGTGGGCATCCAGATCTTCAACTTCGTCTTCGACCAGCAGCCACACCTGATCCAGGCGACGGCGCTGATGGGCCTGGTGATTCCGGTGGTGCTGTTCTTCCTGGCTCAGCGTGTCTTCATGCGCGGCGTGATCTTGACCGGGGTGGAAAAGTAACCCGATCCTCTAGGGTAGTCTGGCACAGGCCGGGCAACGCAGAGGGGGCGGCAGCGCCCCCTCTTGCTGTTTGGGACGGGTGTAGGGCGCCATGCGGCGGATCCGGTTCGGAAAAAATCCGCCTTTAGTCTGATGCTTTCCGGCGAGGCACGAGTAATCTGGTAAGCGAGGCACAGGCGAACGGCGCGTCGCCCTGCCTCGGGGGGATGTATCGAAATCGCCTGTACGGTGAACTCAAGGAGGAACGGCATATGAGGCGATTCATCTGGTGTCTTGCCATCCTGGCAAGCCTGGTAATGGTTCCGGCTGCCAGCGCACAGGAGGACGGTTGCGCGACCGCGTTCGACGACGCGCGGGACTTCACGACCGGCGTCTTCGAGCGCGCGCTGAGCGAGATCGAAGACGGCGTGATCGAGTGGGACAGCACAGATTGGGAGAACATCGTGCGGCGGGTGGTCGGCTCAAGCGAGTTCTACCTCAACAACTGCACCGATCCGAACCCGCCGCTCGCCGAGCAGACGGACGCTATCGAGCAGTTGG
This sequence comes from Anaerolinea sp., assembly GCA_020725705.1. Lineage (GTDB taxonomy): Bacteria > Chloroflexota > Anaerolineae > Aggregatilineales > Aggregatilineaceae > DYGX01. The sequence continues at coordinate 12,137 of DYEN01000555.1, read as the reverse complement.
CCGCGCTGAGCCTGATCGAACCGCCGGTGTCGAGCGTCGAGGTCGGCGGTGACTTCGGCTCCGTGCCGCTCAGCACCGACTTCGTGCCGCAGGTCGCCTTTATGGACCTGAACGGAGACGGAGCGGACGAACTGATCCTGCACACGCAGGTGCCATATTTCTCGGACCGGACCGTCTACCAGATTCGGGGCGGTCTGAGCATCGCGTTCTTCTACGGCGAAGATGGCTGGCAGGGCCAGGTCATCGCGCCGGTATCCGCGTTTGTGACCGACGAGAGCGGCGATCATGTGTCGTTCGCCATGCTGGAAGACAGCACGCTGAGCGTTGAGGAGGCGCATCAGGCGTTGGTCTATCTGCCCGCGCCTGAGGTTGAGGTGATCGAGGCCGAAGGAGACGCCGGCCCGCTGACGGCCATCACGCTCTACGCGCCGACCGGAACTGGCGAGGCCAAGGAACTCAATATCCTGTCCTGGGATGGGCGCTTCCCGTCGGTCGAGCTGCGCGTCGCGTTCGACGACTGGTGCTATCCCGGCCAGACGCTGGAGTGGGAGATCCGCGAGGACGGGAGCGTCTTCGTGCCGAGCAACGGCGGCGAGGAAGGCTCGTCGCTGCACTGCGGCCGTACTCCCGAAGTGCTTTTCGAATGGGACGGCGAGCAGTACACAGCCGTCGAGCAATAGACCGCACGGCCGGTAATAACCGGCACCGAAGTGCGCGCCGGCTGCGGGGCAGACTGATACCCCTGGCGGTGCGCACTCAACACAAACTCCGGCACCGGGCCGGAGTTTGTTATTCTGAGCGTGTCAGCGATCAAGCACTCAGCGCTCGATGACGAAGGAAGCGGCTGCGGAGCGTTGATAGGCCGCCGGCGGCGCGCTATCATCACCGGCCAGGGCCGCGCCGAGCTGCCGTCGGCGCGGGTGCGCTCGCAGGCCGGCAGCGGCAGAAAGGCTATTGCCATGCCACCATCCGGCTCCGATCTGGAAGCAGCAAAAGCCGCGGCGCTGCGCGTGCTGCAACACAACGCGCACGGGCCGTATCACGATCTGCCGCGTGCGGCTGCCTGGGGCTATCCGGAACCTTACACGCGCGATCTGATGCTGTCGGCGCCGGGCTTGCTGGTCAGTGGCGATCCGGACTTGCGTGACGCGCTGCGCCGCACGCTCGAAGCCCTGGCCGCAAATCAGTCCGCACACGGGCAGATTCCGGGCCTGGCGCACAACCCGGAGGATCTCGGCTCTAGCGACACGACTCCGCTGTTCCTGATCGGGTTGGCCTGGTATCGTCAGGCCGCCGGACAGCCTCACTTTCTGCAAGACGCCGCCGGGCGGGCGCTGGCCTGGATGCGCTATCAAAGCCCGGACGACCGGGGCATGGTGCAACAGCAGCCGACGACCGACTGGCGCGACGAGCAGTGGGTGCTTGGCTACGGCCTATACGTCAACACGCTGGTATATGCCTACCTGCGCCTCTACGGACTGCACGCCGAGGCGAACGCGCTGCGCCGCCGCATCAACCGCCCGGTGATCACGAGTGGGGTCAAGCCACCGCACGTGCTGGAAGGGTTAGCCGTCCCCGGCCAGCCCTATTATGCCCTGTGGTCGTTTAAGGTGCATTCAAGCCTGCGCTTCGACCTGATGGGTAACAGTCTGGCGATTCTAACGGGGGTCGCGTCGCCCGGCCGCACCCGCCGCCTGATCGCCTGGATCGAAGCGCAATGCCGGGGGCTGCGCGCGCGTGGCGAGCTGGCAGCCGATCTCCCGCCCAGCCTGTTCCCGTACATCCAGCCAGCCGATCCGGATTGGTATCCGCGTTACGAGCGGTTCAACCGGCCGGGCGAGTATCACAATGGGGGGATCTGGCCGGTGCTGTGCGGGCTGTATGTGGCGGCCCTGGTGGCGGCGGGCAGACCCCGGCTGGCGACCCACAAGCTGTACGCGCTGACCGAGCTGGTCCGCTTGAAGCGCGAAGCCGATGTTGCGTTTGGCTTCAACGAGTGGTTGCGCGCTCAGGACCGGCGCCCGATGGGGCAGGATTGGCAGACGTGGTCCGCGGCGCTGTTCCTCTATGCGGCGACGGCGGTTGAACAGCAGCGCACGCCCTACTTCGACGCGGTGCGCCACGGCTGGTGAGGGGCATGGATTGCCAGCCGATGTGGGTTGCGGGTGGCAGAGAAACCATCCGGGCCGATCAACAGACCGGCCCGGCTTTTATGATCGGCGCCGTCCGGCGAAACTATCCCTTAACCGCCCCGGCCGTCAGTCCCTCGATAATGCGGCGCTGGAAGATAAGCACCAGCACCAGCACAGGGACCGTCACCACCACCGCGCCCGCGACCCGATCCGCGACCGGGACCTCATAGCTATACCCGGCAAAGTTGGCGATGGCAACCGGCACAGTCTGCGCGCTCTTGTTCACCAGCGTGAACGTGAGCGCGAATAGATATTCGTTCCAGGCTGCGATGAACGCCAGCAGCCCGGTTGTGACCAGCGCAGGGGCGGTCAGCGGCACGAGAATCCGCCAGAAGGTCTGGAATGGGGTGGCGCCGTCGACCAGGGCTGCCTGCTCGATTTCTGCGGGCAATCCCTGGAAGAACGATGTCAGCACCCATACGGTGAACGGCAGCGTAAAGATCGGATAGGTGAACATCAGGGCCGCCGTCGAGCCATAGATGCCCAGATCGTTGACGATGGCGAACAAGCCCGACAGGATCGAGATCTGCGGGAACATCGTCATCGCCAGTACCAGGTACATCACGACCATCCGCCCGCGAAACTGCACGCGTCCCAGGGCATAGGCAGCGAACGACCCCACCACCAGCGCCAGCAGCACCGTCACCGACGCTACCACTGACGAATTCAGCATGGTCCGCATGAAGTTTCTGTCGCTCAGCAGATTCTGATAGTTGATGAGCTGCGGGTCTTCCGGCAGGTAGCGCGCGGCGACCAGGACCTGGGCGTTGGTGCGAAACGAGATGCTGATCGCATAGGCGAACGGCAGCATGGTGTAGAGCGCAACGAGGATGATCACCAGCCAGAACAGCGCCCGTGTCAGCAGGTGGCTGATTTCTCTGCGTGAAAATGGTCGCCGGCTCATTCTTGTTCAATCCTCACAAATCGAACGTACAGCACAGTGAAGATGAAGATCAGGATGAAGATCATCACCCCGACCGTGGATGCGTATCCGTCCATCCGGTTCAGCACCAGCGTGTTGTAGTTGTAGGCGGCCATCGATGGGCGCGTCGTATCGAGCAACACCTGGAAGACATCGAACGCGCGCAGCGCGTCCAGCGTGCGGAAGATCAGCGCAACGGCGATGGTGGGGCGCAGCAAAGGGATGGTGATCGAGAAGAACTGCCGCAGCTTGGACGCGCCATCGACGGCTGCCGCTTCATACAGGTCGCCGGGGATCACCTGCAGACCGGCCAGCAGCAGCAACGCCATAAACGGCGTCGTTTTCCAGACATCGATTGCCACGATGGAGTTCATCCAGGGGCCGGTTGCCGCCAGCCACTGCTTGGGACCGGCGATCAGCCCCAGGTCAAGCAGCAGCTTGTTGAGGATGCCGGTCTGGTCCGGGCGCATGATCGCCTGCCACAACACGGCTGAAACGACCGTCGGGATCGCCCAGGGGACCAGCATCGCCGCCCGCATCAGGCCGCGACCGCGGAAACCGGAGTTGACGACCAGCGCGATGAGCAGCCCCAGCACCAGCTCCAGCGTGACGGAAGTAACGGTAAAGCGGAGCGTGTTGCCTACGGATTTGAGGAACGTGGGGTCTTTGCCCAGCAGGCGGATGCCCTTGGTGCTGTTCGGCAGGCGCCAGGTCGCCGCTTCCTGATAGCGCACGTAACGGCGCCGCTCGGCACTGGTGAGACTTCTCAGCTTCTCCGCTTCCTCTTCTTCCACTTTTGAGCGTTCCCAAATGATGCTCCGGTTTGGCGTGCGCGCACACTCGCCGGTATCGTCTACCCGACACTCGATGATCGCGAACTTGAAGCTGATCAGGTTGGCGTAGTTTCTCAGGCCGACGAAGCGCGCTGGTCGGTTGGTGCCGAACTGGTCATCGGTCAGGCTCTTGATGAACGTCTGCTCTAGAGGCCGCGCCGCGACCAACGCCAGCACGACCAGGGTCGGCACCAGCAGCGTCCAAGCGAAACGCGTGTTGCGCGAGGTGAGCGACTCCTCGCCGACGAGAAGTTCGTCGAGGACCTTTCCAAGCCACCTGTACGCGATCGCCAGCGGGATCATAGCGAGCAGAACAGGCACGGCACCACGCACTGCTTTGCTATAGTTGAACGGCTCCTTGGTTACCAGGCCGCCCTTGCCGTTCACCCAAAAGGACCACAGCGCCACCACCGCCAGCCCGATCATCAACCAGAGCAGCGCGACCAGTGCCCAGCGTGCCGCGACCAGGTCATACTGGCGCAGCCGCATGCCGAGCCGGATCAGGAAGATACCGAGCAGAACAAGCAACAGCGGCACGACAAACCCGAAGCTCTTGAGGTAGGCGATAGTCGCCGCCGGCGGGACGTTCTTCGGCACGACACGAGTTTCCGTCCGCAGGCTGCCGTCGGGCTGCAGTCGCAAGAATTCCAGTGTGATTTCAAAGTCGTCGTCGGCCAGCGGAACGTCCGCTTCGGCCAGGCGCGCGCGCACCTGTTCGAGCGTCATCGTCTCCGGCGTGGCATCCTCGCCGTCGATCTTGGCGAGCCGGTCACCCGCCCGGATGCCGGTAGTGCTGGCTGTGCCCCTCGCGATGGGGTGCAGCTCAAAATAGGGCGGCTCCGGCTCACCCGGCTCTACCAGGGTCACATTCAGACCAATTCCTGGAATCTCAGGTCCCTGTGTGGCTTCCTTGATGTCGGCGTTGGTGGCGATGGCGTAAAACAGGTAGGCAAACGCGAAAAAACCCATGAGCATCAGCAGACCGCTCACCAGTTCAAGCGTGATGGCTTCCTGTTCCGTTGGGCGCCGGCGTGTGCCACCTGGTGGGATCAGTGTCATCAAGCACCCCCTTGATTACCCTAAAAACTAAGTTTGGAGATGATCGTGGATGAGATACCCCTATAAGCGAACTAGGGGCAGCATACACTGCCCCTAGCAACCATCAACCCATATGGAAGCCGCCTGCTATGGCAGCTCGAATCCCAGGTCCGCCAGCGCCAGTTCAAGGTCCGCCATGGCGGTTGCGGCGTCCTTGCTGCCCGCCAGCACATCATGCACGGCGGTGTAGTACAGCTCGGACACGCGGGCATACTGCTCGCCGGCGACGGCCGTGGGCCGCGGGGTCGCAAAGTTCAGGACGTCCTTGAAGGCCAGGATGAACGGAAGCTGTTCCTGGATCTCGGGCGCGTCGTAGACGGCAGGCTGAACCGGCTGCTCGCTGCGCTGCAGCGTGAACCAAACCTGCTGATCAATGCTGGTCACCCACTTGACGAAGGCCACCGCCGCATCGACGTTGTCCGAGTACTTCGAGACGGACAAGCCCCAGCCGCCCAGGGTCGCCGCGCTCATGCCGGGTTCCTTGCCGGGCAGCGGACCGACGTCGAACTTGTCCTTGATCACGCTGTCGTCCGCCTGGCCGAGAGTGTAGGCATAGCCCCAGTTGCGCATGAAGGCCGCGTTGCCCGCCTGCCAGACCGCACGCGCGTCCTCTTCCTGGAAGGTCAGCACGGCTTCGGGCACGATGTCGCCCACCCACGAGGCGATCTTATCGAAGATCTCGATCGCATTGGGGTTGTTGACATCGACCACGCCGTCCGGCGTGATGATCACGCCGCCATCCGACGAGGCCTGCCACTCCAGCGCGTCGCAGGTCAGGCCCTCGTATGCGTGGCCCTGGAAGACGAAGCCCCAGAAGTCAGGGTTGGTCTCGCGCTCGCCGTCCTGAATGGTCTTGGCCGCGGTATACAGCTCATCCCAGGTCTGCGGTACGTCGAGGCCGTATTTCTCCAGCAGGTCTGTGCGATAGTACAGCATCCCTGCGCCGGCGAACCAGGGCACTGCCGCCAGGCGTCCCTGCACCGTGTAGCCCGCGAGCACGCCGGGGTAGAACTGGCCGAGGAATTCCTCGTCAAGATACTCGTTCATGTCCAGGACATGCTCGGCAACCAGGCCGGGCCAGGCGACGTCGATCTGGAAGACGTCCAGCTCGCCGCTCTGGGCTTCGAAGAACTGCTGGTACTGCGCCAGCGTCTCGGTAGTGCTTGTCGGGCGCTCAACTACATTCACGGTGATGTTCGGGCACACTTCCATGAAGCGGTTGCCCAAGGTCACGGCGACTTCGTGCTCCGAGCCGACGGTCCCTGCGATGAACGTAACGGTTGCTTCCTCGTCGGTGCCGCAGATGTTCTCGCCTTCCTGCGCGCTGACGTTCGGCAGCAAGCCAAGGGCCAGAATGGCGATCAGAGCCAGGCCGACTATACGTTTTAGCATGGGGACTCTCTCCTTTTACTCGTTAAATATTGACAAGAACAATCGACGCTCCTGCTTGTGGTTATGTGCGCCAGGCGCTTAACCTAACATAACCTTCCATCATTGTAACACTAAACCCGGCGAGGGCAAACAAGATGCTTCGGCGCATATACGAGTCTCACCAACCGTCTTACCCGCCGTGCTTGACCCGGCTTCGGAGCCGGCACAGGCCTGCTGATCCCGGCACGGCCCCGAGCAGGACCGACCCGCTCAATCGCCCGACACGGCAAACTGAACCTTCATCCGCTGCGGATCATGCTCCGCCAGGTCCAGTCCCCGGACGAACTCATCCAGCGGCAACGTGTGCGAGATCAGGGGCCTGGCACGCACTTTTCTGCTCTGGATGAGGGCGATGCTCTCCTGGAATGTGCGATTGACCGCAAAACTGCCGACGATCGTCAGGTCCTTGCGGAACACCTCGTAGGGGATAAATGAGGCGCGCTCGCCCGGCGGGCAGACGCCGAAAACCCACACCTTGCCGCGTGGCCGCGTGTAGGCGAAGGCCTGCTCCAGCACGCGGGTCAGCCCGGTGGCATCCACAACGACATCGTAGCCGAGGGGTGCCAGGGCCTTCAGGCGGCGTTCCTGCCGGTCATCTGCCGGGATCGTCTCGCTGGCGCCCAGGGCCGCTGCCTGCTCCAGCCGCCAGCCGACCGGATCGGTGATGACGACGGTTGCTGCCCCGGCGTGCTGGACCGCTTGCAGCACCAGGCACCCCATCGGGCCGGCGCCGAAAATCAGCACGGAGTCACCGGGTTGCACCTGGATCCGCTTCAGGCCCCAGACGACACAGGCGAGTGGCTCGACCAGCGCCGCTTCGTCAAACGGCAGCGATCCGATCGGGAAGACGTTGCCCTCGGGCACCAGGACGTATTGCGCGAAGCCTCCGTCGCGCGTCACGCCGACGGCAGCCAGCGACTGGCACTGGTTCGGCTCATTCCGCTGGCAGAAGACACACCGCCCGCAGGGGATGTTGGGATCGGCGGTCACGCGGTCGCCGGGGCGGAAACGAACGACCTCGCGGCCGGTTGCCGCGACCACGCCGCTGAACTCGTGCCCCGGAATGACGGGATAGGTCGCCTCGTACTGCCCGTGAAAGATGTGCAGGTCGGTGCCGCAGATGCCCGCCGCGCGCACCGCGATCAGCACGTCGCCCGGTCCAGGCTCCGGCACAGCCGCCTCGACGATGCGCGCCGCGCCCGGCGCTTGTACCTGTGCAGCTTTCATCCTGATCACCTCTCCTGTCAGAGCCAGATATCGGACGCTCACTGCTCAGGGCATATGCTATGTCAGGCGTGGGTTCACGCTCCGTCCGGGTCGATGACGAACGTCCCGGCCAGCCCGCGGCTCGAATCGGGTCCGATCCAGACTGCGAACTCGCCCGGCTCGAACACCCGCTTGCCTTCCGCGTTGTAGAACGACAGGTCGTCGCGCGTGAGGCGGAACGAGACGGTTTGCGTTTCGCCGGGCGCCAGCGCCAGACGCGCGAATCCCTTAAGTTCCTTCACCGGGCGGCTGATACTCGCCACGAGATCGCGGACGTAAAGCTGCGCGATCTCTTCACCGGCTCGCGGGCCGGTGTTGGTCACCTCGGCGCGAACGGTCACCGCCGGGCCATCTTCCCGGATGATGTGCAGATTGCTGTACTCGAAGTGGGTATAGCTCAGTCCGTAGCCGAACGGGTAAAGCGGGCTGTCGAGATGGTCGGTGTAGCGCGAATGGCGTCGGTCGCCGGGGGGCAGGGGGCGCCCGGTCGGCTTGTGATTGTAATAGAGCGGCACCTGACCGACCGTGCGCGGAAAAGTGACCGGCAGCTTGCCGCTGGGCACCGTATCCCCAAAGAGCACGTCGACGATGGCCTGGGCGCCTTCCGTGCCGGGATGCCACGCCATTAGAATCGCGGCAGCGCTGCGGTGGACCGGCTCCAATGCCAGGGGCCGGCCGGCCAGCACGACGACCACGGTCGGCACCTGGAGCGCGTGCAGGGCGTCCAGGAACGCCTGCTGGCCGGGGGGCAGATCCAGCGTGGTGACGCAGTGATCCTCGCCCGACCGGGAAACCCCTTCGCCGACTACCGCGATGACGACGTCGCAGTGGCGCGCGCGTGTCAGCGCGTCGTCGACCAGCTCGGCGGTGCGGATCGTCACGCTGCGATCCACTGCGGCGCGGATGCGGTCTGCGATCGACACGACGCTTGCCTCGTCGCCGTCGAGCGTCCAGGCTCCAAACAGTGTCCGGCGGGCGTTCGCCAGCGGGCCAAAGATACCGATGGTCAGCCCGGCCTTGGCCAGGGGAAGAATGCCGTCGTTCTTGAGCAGGACGAGCGAGCGAGCGGCAGCGTCGCGGACGATCCGGAGATGATCCGGGTGCAGGTGGATGGCGCTCCGCTGCTCGTCGGTATAGGGCCGGTCGAACAACCCCAGGCGGAACTTGGCGCGCAGGACGCGGCGCACGGCGGCGTCGATGACGGCTTCCGGTAGGCGACCAGCCTCCACCAGCCCGGCCAGCTCGTCGGCGTACACGTCGGACGCCATGTCCATGTCCACGCCTGCCTGCGCGGCGAGCAGGGCGGCTCCCGCCCGGTCTGCCGCGACGCCGTGATAGCGCAGCTCGTCGACAGCGGCCCAGTCGCTGATGACGAACCCGTCGAACCCCCATTCCTCTTTCAGAATATCGGTCAGCAGGGCGCGGTTTGCGGTTATCGGAACGCCGCCGATCTCTGGAAAGGCCGACATAATCGATCCGGCCCCGGCCCGAATCGCGGCATGGAACGGGGGTAGATAGACATTGCGCAGTGTGGCCGTCGTCACCTCGACCGCATTGTAGTCGCGCCCCCCTTCGGCGGCGCCGTAGGCTGCGTAATGCTTGGGGCAGGCCAGGACGGAGTCCGGATCGCTCAGCTCGTCGCCCTGGAAGCCGCGGATGGCCGCGTCGGCCAGGGCCGAGCAGAGAAACGGGTCTTCGCCGAATCCCTCGGCGATGCGCCCCCAGCGCGGATCGCGCGCGATGTCGAGCATCGGCGCGAACGTCCACCGGATGCCGTCGGCGGAGGCTTCGCGCGCCGCCACGCGGCAGACCGACCGCACCACGTCTGGCGACCAGCTCGTCGCCATCCCCAGCGGGATCGGGGCGACGGTCTTGTAGCCGTGCAGCACGTCGCGCCCGAACAGAACGGGGATGCGCATCCGCGACTCCTCGACCGCGATCCGTTGCAGATAGTTGAGCCGCGCTGCGCTGGCTGGGGGTTGGGGACCGGTGCCGGGCAAGGGCGTACCGGAATAGATCACCGAGCCGACTTCGCCGCGCCGGATGCGCTCGTCCAGCTCCGGATGCGAGATCGGGACCTGGCACATCTGCCCGACTTTTTCGGCCAGGGTCATTTGCGCTAACAGGGCGTCAATCTGAGCCTCGACGGTCACGGATTCCATAGGTGCGCACTCACTCCTGGGCATTGCCCGAGTACAGACAAGCTACGATCTGTCAGGCTGCCGTCTGTGGCAGGCGGCGCGACCGCGCTGCCGGTCAATGCTGCGCGTTCCGGACCGGCCCGGACGCGCCATGTATTTGCCGACGATACCCACCCCTCGGCGAAGTGGCACGCCACATAGTGCGGGTAGGCGCTGCCGTCCGCCGCGCGGCTCTCGCTGGCGGCTTAACGCGTCTCAGCCCTCATCCCGGGCGTCTTGCCAGAATTGCCCCATCTCGTCTGCTACGATAGAGCCGAAGACCGTCCAGCCCGTGCCTCAATCGTTGCCCGGCTGGTTCAGCTACCCATCCTCGTTGTCCAAGTCGTCCATGATGGCGATCTCGTCCCACTCCAGGTCGGGGTCACGCTGGCGGCTTTCGAGGATGCCCCAGGTCCCACATAGGGGCCTTCCTCGTCGGGGCGGCGGTGCCGGGGAACCGGCTTGCCGGCGGCTTTGGCCGCTCCAAAGGAGAAGAGCATCAGTCCACCGACGATCAGAATGCCCATGCACGCAGCCAGTGTGTCGTTCACGCGAATTCCTCAATCGATTTTCCCGGCGGTGCGGAACAGGGCAGGCACTCGTGCCCGTGCCACTCACGGATTTGCGATTGTCCAGACAGACGATGCGATCGGGAACGGCGGCTGGCTGCAACCACTCCCGATCGCTTAACGGTTCGGCGAGCCGCCCTGGCCGGACGTTGCCGACACTCTACACCAACGCGGGCCGCCGCGCAATCCGACGACGTGACAGCAGGTCCGGTGACGTCTAAGAGGGGGCCTGCTCCGCCTCGCGCGCCCACTGCGCGATCTGCTCGCGCCGGGGGATGCGCCCCGCACTGAGCACTTTGTCGTTCATGACCAGCGCCGGGGTGCTGAGCACGCCGTACTGGATGATTTCCATGAAATCGGTGACTTTCACAAGCTGGTATGGGATCGGCGTGTCCATCATGTCGAGTGCCAGGCGCGTTTCCGCTTCCAGATGGCGGCAGCTTGGGCATCCGGTCCCCAGGATTTTGACCACCAGCATGAGCCGTGTCCTTTCTGTATCTGCGCACCCGCGGCTGGGGCGTGGGCTGCCTTACCAGGCAGCGAGCGCCACCCCGAACAGATATCCGGCCACGGTGCTGAACACCGCCACCAGGCTGACATACGTGGCGGTCTTGGCGCGCCCCATGATGCGGCCTGTGACCAGGATGCTTTGCAGGCTCAGCTCCGGATCGGCCAGCAGATAGGCCAGCAGCGGCCCGCGATGCATTCCCAGGTCCAGAAAGGCGGCGGCAATCGGCACCTCGACCAGCGTGGGGAAGTACATGAACACGCCGAACAGCACGCCGATCAGGTTCGCCGTGATGGTGTTACGCCCGGCCAGAGACTGCACCCACTGCTCGGGTGTGATCTCGCGGAACATGCCGGCCACGAACACTCCCACGATCAGCAGCGGGAAGATCTGCTTGACGAAGCGCCAGGTTTCCCACAGCCAGTGCGCCAGCTCGTCGCGCTCAAGATGCTTCAGGGCGATATAGGCCAGCGCGCCCAGCAGAATTAGCTCGACGAAGAAGCGCCCGGTGAAGTGAATGACCAGGCTACCTGTGCCGGTCGTCGGGGCAGCGAGCAGCAACGTGATAGCCGCCATCCCTAGCGCCGTCCACGTCCAGCGATTGAAGCCGATCAGGATGTTGTTGAAGCCCTTCCAGGCCACGGGCGCGATCGCCACCAGCATGAGGATCAACAGCGCGCCCTGATAAGTGAGGCTCAGCGTGTCGAGCGTGTCCTCCACGCTGCGCGAGAGGGTCACCGGCAGCGACAGGCTGAACAAGGTGCCGGTCAGCAGGTTGATTTGCAGCGTGCCCGCGATCAGCACGGCGAGCAGCAGTCCGAACAGCGCCCACAGCGCGGGACGCATCGTGGCCGTTTGCTCAAACATCCCGGCGGCAGACGGTGCAGTTTCGGGCTGGCGGAAGAGCGCAGCCATGATCATGCCGATCACGATCCCGAAGGTGATCGCCAGCACGATGCGCGCTACCGCGATATCCATCCCGATCACCGCCCCGGTGTAGCTGATGGCCAGGATGTTCACCGCCGGGCCGACAAACAGGAACGTGATAGCCGGACCAAGCCCTGCCCCGCGCTTCCAGATGCCGGCAAACAGGGGCAGGATGGTGCACGAGCAGACCGCCAGAATAAAGCCGCCGATC
>DYEN01000554.1 GCA_020725705.1 Anaerolinea sp. | reverse complement strand
CTGCCCGCCGGCCTGGAAGCGGAACTGCTCGCGCCACTCGCCAGCCTGACTCCTGCGCCGGACACCAGCACACCGACGGCCACAGCCACTCCCACGCTCCCGCCGGCGCCCACGGACACCGGCACGCCCGCGCCGACATCAACCCGGCGGCCCACCGCAACACCGCTGCCGACGAACACACCGCTGCCGACTGCGACGCCAACAGCCACCCCCACGCCCACCCAGTCGCCCACGCCCAGCCGGACACCAACGCCAAGCTGGACGCCGTCGCCCACCATCTCGCCGACGGCCACCTTCACGCCGTCGCCGACGCCGTTTCTGCCGCCGCGCCTCACGCGGACGCCCACCGCCTCACCCAAGTAGGGCGGAATCAAAAACGAGGCGCCTGGTTAGGCGTCTCGCCTAAGCCGCCCTGTGCGCGTCACAGAACCGGCATGCGCAAGAGCGTGCATACCCTCTAGCCTGCCAGCGCATGAACCAGCGACGCTAATCCATATAACAGCGCCAGCAGCCCGATCAGGCCGAGCTTCCACCGGCGCAGGCTGTGCAGCCTAACGCGATCCGGTCCGTCGGCGCGCACCACCCACAGCCGGGAGCTGTCTTTAGTCGTGAACAAGCCGAGAACGGACGCGGCGTCGGGTCGATTGTACGGGTCGTGCGGCGGGGTGTAGGGCGGCTGAGTCATGGGATTGCTCCTGGTGCGGCTGGCTGGATGACTCCAGTAAACCACACCCTGTTTGCCGTTGCACCCCGAAAAAGTGGGGCAGTGATGCGCCGGATGTGCCGCCGGGCCCAGGTTTATGTGTACCAGAGGTACTCGAACAGCATGTTCGGCAGGCGCTCGATGACCGACTGCTGCAGGCGGTAGGTGATGGTGCGGTCCTCGTGCATGTGCTCCTCGATCAGGCCGGCGTCGCGAAGCTGGCTCAGGTGGCGCGAGACCGCCGACGCCGAGAGGTTGAGCTTGGCGGCGATCTTCTTGCCGTGCATCTCCGCTTCGTGCCGCGCGATCAGGCGCAGAATATCGAGCCGCGAGCCGTCGCTGAGCGCCTTGAGCACGGTCAGCGCCTGTTCCTTGCCACGCTCGATCTCGGTGCGGCGCGCTTCGGTGCGCTCGCTGTCGAACAGCACGGTGACATTGCCGTAGCCGTAAAACATGTACACCGGAGACGGTATAAGGTAGATGGGAATAAAAACGATGCTGGTGATGGGATGATCAGGCGGCAGAGGCGGGGGTAGCTCGGACTTGCCGAGCACATATTCAAACAGGCCCTGCCCGCCGGCTCGCGAAAGGATGCTCGCCTTATCGCGGATAGCGCGCTCCCAATGCGGGCGCAGCGCGTCGATTTCGTCGCGGAAGAACGTGTTCCAATAGCGGCGCCACAGCGCCGTCAGCCGTTCCTGGAACGCGGGCACATCGGCCAGAATCGGCTCGAGCGAGATATCGCCCTGGTAGAGCCAGTAGCACAGCTCTTTGACCTCGTCCAGAGCTGCCCACACGGCGGCAGGCTCCAGCCTGGTCGCGGCCAGGCGCTCCACCGGCACGACACGCCCGGTCAGATAGAAAACAAAATGCACCGGATCCAGCGCGCGCACATATTCGAAAAACCCCTCGACATCCTCGTGATCAGAATAGTCGATCGCCATCTCGAAAAACAGGCCACCCTTGCCGTACGGCTCGTACACCGCTGCCAGTTCGGCCCAGAACTCCGGTTCGAGCGCCTCGCGTGCCCGTGCGACCCACGCGCTGTCGCGGCGCATGGGGTGCAGCATAACGCTCAGACTCAGCATCAGCTCGTAGACCGGCGAGGTCCGGAAGCGGATCAGATTGGTCAGCGGGTCGGTCATTTCGATGACTTGGAGCGGCATAAGGCACCTTCAGAGTGAGCGGAATGGAACTGTCCGCAGCGTACTGTCTACCTCGATCGTACTGGCCTCGACGCGCGCGCGTCAAGCCAGAATCAGCGCATAGATAGCACCCGGCGCGGTGATGGTGGACGGCGTGCCCCCGTGCGCGCACGCCTGAAAGGTCCCGCACCAGGCCGGTGCCGGTCTGTGCCGCGGCACGCTCAGCTTGCTTGGCCGGGCGCGCCGCAGCACTCAGTCACCGCAAGCATTCTGCGGATCGACGAACACATACCGGCCAATCACCTGCCGGACCAAGCCGCGCAGTTCTGCCGCGCGGTGCGGAACATCCAGCACCTCAGCCGCGCCGTAATGGCGCGCGTACTGCTGGAAGAAGCTGGAAATGCGCTTGCCGACCACCAGCACCGGCACCTCAGGACGCAGCCGCTTGACTTCAGGCAGCACCGTCAGGTCGAGCATGCGGTCGTCTTCTACACCAATCACCACCAGATCGAAGCAAAAGCAGTCCAGCACGCGAAGCACATCGAAACGCTGATCGACTTCGGTCAGCGACATTTCGCCATCCAACAGCAGGCTAACGGTATTCATCAACACGCTGGCCGGGCCGCCAATGCGATCGACGACCAGGATCTGCGCCGGGCAGCGTATGGTGGGAAACGACTGCGTGGCGGTCAAGATGCGGGTCAGTGGGGTCTCTAGGCGCATGACGATCCTCACTCCCATATTGCTTAATTGCTTGATTGCGCAAT